>CAYMTD010000046.1:0-10677 GCA_964393245.1 uncultured Syntrophaceae bacterium | reverse complement strand
GGGCTTCCCTTACCAGTATGAAGCGAAAGAGGGGAGCTATTTCTTGAAGCATTGACGGAAACCTCTTCCTTGCCCGCCTTCTCAGCGACGCGGAGAGAAGGGGCAGCCCCTGGCAAGATTCTCTTTCGCTCTTATTCCTCTCAAGCCTTGAACAGGATGTGGATGAATGAACAGAAATTCCCGTTTTGATAAAATCCTTATTCTCGATTTCGGTTCGCAGTACACCCAGCTGATTGCGCGAAGGATCAGGGAGTGCCAGATTTATAGTGAAATCCATTCCTATGAGATGGGACTGGACGCCGTTCGGTCTCTGGCTCCGAAGGGGATCATCCTTTCCGGGGGGCCGGCAAGCGTCTATGAGAGAAACGCCCCCCATTGCGATCCTCGCCTTTTGGAAATGGAGATCCCGGTCTTGGGGATCTGTTATGGCATGCAATTGATCGGGAAATTGCTCGGAGGAGAAGTCACCCGTTCGGAAAGAAGGGAATATGGAAAGGCGAAATTGATGATCGATCGTGAGGCCCCACTCTTCAGAGGTTTGGGCAAGAGGGGAAGCGCCTTGACTGTCTGGATGAGCCATGGAGATCAGGTGACGACCTTGCCCCCTGGGTTTCATATCGTCGCCCACTCGAAAAACACCCCCATTGCGGCGATCGAACATTCCAGGAAAAAAATTTATGGTCTCCAATTCCATCCCGAGGTGATTCATACGCCGAGAGGAATCGAACTCCTTCGGAATTTTCTTTTCGAGGTGTGCGGATGCTCCCATCGTTGGACTCTGGAGTCCTTCTTAGATCAAGTCACGGTTGATCTGAAACGGAAGATCGGGAAAGGAAAAGTGATCTGTGCGCTCAGCGGTGGGGTGGACTCGACGGTGGTGGCCCTTCTTCTCCACAGAGCGATCGGGGACCGGTTGCAATGCATTTTCGTGGAAAACGGCCTGCTCAGGAAAAATGAAGCCTCCCAAGTCGTGAATTTGTTTCGCGATCATTTTAAAATACCGTTAACCTACATCGACGCGACCGATTCTTTCCTTCGACGATTACAGGGGGTGTCGGATCCTGAAGAGAAACGGAAGAAGATCGGAAGGGAATTCATCTCGGTTTTTGAAAGAGAGGCGAGAAAGATGGGGAAGGTGAAATATCTCGCCCAAGGGACGCTCTATCCGGATGTGATCGAAAGCCTCTCTTTTAAGGGGCCATCTGCAACGATCAAAAGCCATCATAATGTGGGAGGGCTGCCAGAAAAGATGGAGTTGAAACTCGTGGAACCCCTGAGAGAATTGTTCAAAGATGAGGTCCGGCAATTGGGCAGGGGCTTGGGACTCCCCGACGAGATCCTCGGGCGTCAGCCTTTCCCCGGCCCCGGTCTGGCCATCCGCATCATCGGGGAGGTGAATCAAGAGAGGCTGGACATCCTGAGGGCTGCCGATGAGATCGTTCTGGAGGAAATAAGAAAGACTCCGTTGGCAAATCAGATATGGCAGTCCTTTGCTGTCCTGCTGCCGGTTAAAACGGTGGGCGTCATGGGAGATGAAAGGACTTATGAAAATGTGGTCGCCCTCCGCGTGGTCGCGAGCCTGGATGGAATGACAGCCGATTGGGTTCGGCTGCCTTATCGTGTCCTTGAGCGTATTTCTAATCGGATCATTAATGAGGTGAGAGGCGTTAACCGGGTGGTCTACGATATCAGTTCCAAACCCCCCAGTACGATCGAATGGGAATAGGAACGTCCGGAGCATGAGGTTAGAGGTTGGAGGCAACTAAGCTACTGCCTCAAGTCCTGCAAGAGCAGGACGATCCTCAAACTTCCAACCTCAAACGGATATTTAAAACTGTGGAACATTCCAATTTTGTCCATCTTCACGTCCATAGTCAGTACAGTTTGTTGGATGGAGCCATCCGGTTTGAAGAGGTCTGTGAGTTGGCCAAGAAGTATCGGATGTCCGCGCTTGCACTGACCGATCATGGAAATATGTTCGGCGTGATCGAATTTTACCAGACGGCGATTAAGCATGGCATTAAGCCGATCGTGGGTTGCGAACTGTATGTGGCCCCGGGAAGCCGGTTTGAGAGGAAGACGGGAAATGGAACGGACGGCGTCTACCATTTGACGCTTCTCGTGAAGAACAAAATCGGATATTTCAACCTGATTAAACTGGTCAGCCTTGCCCACCTCGAAGGATTCTATTACAAACCTCGAGTCGATAAGGAGCTGCTCCGTCAATATCATGAGGGATTGATTGCGCTGAGCGGCTGCCTGAAAGGCGAGATCGCTACCCATGCTGGCCATGGGGAGATGAAGAAGGCCATCCAGGCGGCAGAGGAGTACCGGAAGATCTTTGAGGGCAGGCGATTCTTTATTGAGATCCAGAACAACGGTGTGGAAAACCAGACCCTGGTGAACGAACGGCTCCTTGAAATCAGCCATCAGCTTTCCCTGCCCGTGGTGGCGACAAACGACTGCCATTACCTAAATCGAGAGGATGCGAAGGCCCATGAAGTCCTCTTGTGCATTCAAACGGGAAAGACCCTTCAGGATAGCGATCGGATGAAGTTCTCCTCGAGCGAATTCTACTTTAAGTCTCCCCAGGAAATGGCCAGTCTTTTTGAATGCGTCCCCGAGGCGATCACTCACACCCTGGAGATTGCGGAGCAGTGCAATCTGGAGTTGAAGTTTGAGGAGAAGCATATCCCAAGGATCTCCCTCCCGTCGGGAGAGTCGCCCGATAGTTATCTCGAAAAGCTGGCCAAGGAAGGATTGCAAAAGCGGCTCGACTTCCTCAGGCAGAAAAAGGATGTTGGAGAAAACGCCGAGCGCTATTGGGTTCGCCTCGAGGAGGAATTGAGGATCATTAAATCCATGGGGTATTCGGGCTACTTCTTAATCGTGGCCGACTTCATCCATTTTGCAAAGGATCGAGGAATCCCGGTGGGACCAGGAAGGGGTTCTGCAGCAGGAAGTCTGGTGGCCTATGCATTGAACATCACCGACCTGGATCCCATTGAATTCGACCTGATCTTCGAAAGGTTCTTAAACCCCGGACGAAAGAGCAGCATGCCCGATGTGGATGTTGACTTCTGTATGGACCGAAGGGATGAAGTGATCCAATATGTGATGGAAAAATACGGGAAGGAGAATGTGGCTCAGATCATCACCTTTGGGAAGATGCAGGCGAGAGCGGTGATCCGGGATGTGGGTCGTGTCCTGAACCTTCCTTATGCGGAGGTGGATCGAATCGCCAAACTCATTCCCAGCAGCCTTAACATCAGTTTGGATCAAGCCGTGGGGCAGGAGCCGCAGCTAACAGAGATGATCCAAAGAGATCCGAAAGTGGCATCTCTTTTCGGGATTGCCCGATCTCTCGAAGGGCTCACGCGACATGCTTCGACGCATGCGGCTGGGGTGGTGATGTCCAACAAATCCCTCATGGAATATCTTCCCCTTTATCGTGGACAGGCCGGTGAAGTGATGACCCAGTATGCGATGAAGGAAGTGGAAAGTATCGGACTGGTCAAATTTGATTTTCTGGGACTCAAGACCCTGACCGTGGTCGACCATGCGATTGACCTGATTCAAAAGAACCGCGGAATCAAGATTAGCCTCTCCGAGATCCCGCTCGATGACCCGGAGGTCTACGCCTCTCTCGGAGCTGGGTCGAATTTAGGCATTTTTCAACTCGAAAGTTCCGGGATGAGAGATCTCCTGATCAAGCTGAAACCAGAGAGTTTCAAGGACATCATTGCACTGGTGGCACTTTATCGACCCGGTCCCTTAGACAGTGGGATGGTCGGTGAGTTTATTAAGCGTCGCCACGGCAGGGTACCCATCCAGTATGAAACCCCGGCCCTGGAAGCGATCCTGAAAGACACCTATGGCGTAATCGTCTATCAGGAACAGGTGATGCGGATCGCCAGCGCGCTGGCCAATTTCAGTTTGGAGGACGCGGATAATCTTCGGAGAGCCATGGCCAAAAAAGACGCCGGGGAGATGGAGAAACAGAAGAAGAAGTTTTTGGAGGGAGCGAAGAAGAATCGATTTCCCATCAAGAAGGCAGAGAAAATTTTCGAGCAGATGGAGACCTTCGGCCGATACGGCTTCAATAAGTCGCATAGCGCCGCCTATGCCCTCATCGCCTACCAGACAGCCTATCTGAAGACGCACTTTCCAAAAGAGTTCATGGCCGCCTTGCTCACCAGCGAGGTTCAAAATCCGGACAAGATCGTCAAGTATATTGCGGAATGTCGTGAGATGGGAATCGACATCCTCTCCCCGGATATCAATGAGAGCTATAAGAATTTCACCGTGGTGGGGGATCAGATCCGCTTTGGTCTGGCTGCGGTTAAAAATGTGGGCGATGCCGCCGTCGACGCCATCTTGATGGAAAGAGAGGAACGGGGAAGATTTCGCTCCCTTTATGATTTTTGCAAAAGAGTCGACACCCGGAAGGTGAATCGGCGGGTGATCGAAAGTCTGATCAAATGTGGCGCCTTCGACTTTTCGAAAGCCTACCGCTCCCAGATGTTAACGGTTTTGGATGAGGTCCTTGAGCAGTCTCAAGTGGCGCAACGGAAAAGGGCGGAGACACAGCTCAGCATGTGGGCTTCCGCCGTCGAGGAGATGGCCGAGACTTACCCCGAGATTGATGAATTCCCGGAAAATCAACGGAATGCGTTTGAAAAGGAGACCATCGGATTCTACATCTCCCGACATCCTCTCGCGCGGTATCAAGAAGTGGTCAGAGGATTGACCGACCAGGATACGTCGACGCTATCCGGATTGCAAAACAACGAAGAAGTTAAGGTCTGTGGCCTGGTCAGCAGCCTCAAGGAAATCGTGACGAAAAAAGGAGATCGGATGGCCTTTTTGACTCTGGAGGATATGAAGGGGTTTGTCGAGGTCATTCTATTCCCGGAGGTGTTCAAGGCCTGTTCTCCATTTTTGAGAGGAGGGGATCCTCTGGTGATTCGGGGGACCCTCGATCTTTCGGAGGATCATGTCAAGATCAAGGCCATCGACATCCGCCCGCTCTCGGACGGATCGGCCTTGCCCAAAAAAAGCCTCCATCTGAAAATTCCCGTAGCCTCTCTGACGAAGTCACAATTAGAGGCGTTGAAGGAGGTTCTCTTAGCGAACAGGGGAGCCTTCCAGGTCTTTCTCCATTTGACCGATGGAGGGAAGGAAGAGACTGTCATTGCCCTTCCCGACCAATATCGGGTCGATCCTTCCCCCAGCTTTGAACAAGACATCCAGAGTCTGCTAAAATCTTCTGTCCTTTCGTATGATTAAATAGGATCCCTATGGCAAAGCACTATCTTGATTTTGAGAAGCCCCTTGTAGAGATCGAGAGAGAGATCGAACATCTGAAGCGGTTTTCGAGTGGGAGGCCCCTCCATTTGGATGATCATCTGAGGAATTTGGAAGAGAAGCTCCATCGCTTGCAGAAAGAAATTTTCTCCAATTTGACCGGATGGCAGATTACGCAGTTAGCCCGTCATATCGACCGGCCCAAGACGTCCCATTATATTCAATCGATGTTTCAACACTTCATCGAACTTCACGGCGATCGGAGTTACGGGGATGATCCGGCCATCGTGGGAGGCATCTCTGAGTTTAATGGAAGATCGGTGGTCGTCATCGGACATCAGAAAGGAGCCGACGCAAAGGAAATGGCCTACCGGAATTTCGGGATGCCCCACCCGGAAGGATATCGGAAGGCACTGAGGTTGATGAAAATGGCGGAGACCTTTGGAAAACCCGTTCTTACCCTGATCGACACTCCGGGGGCATTTCCGGGGGTCGGCGCGGAAGAAAGGGGACAAGCCGAAGCCATTGCCAGAAATCTGAGAATGATGATGATGCTCCGGACGCCCATCATCGCGGTCGTGATCGGGGAGGGGGGAAGCGGGGGGGCGTTGGCCATTGGGATCGGTGATCGGATATTGATGTTGGAATATTCGATCTATTCGGTCATCTCTCCAGAGGGATGTGCGGCCATCCTTTGGAAGGATGGCGGAAAGGGAAAGGTGGCTGCTGAATCGTTGAAGTTGACCGCCGGCGATCTGTATCGACTGGGGGTCATCGACGAAGTCGTTAAGGAGCCCCTGGGCGGAGCCCATCGAAATCCCCGCAAAGCCGCTGAGGATTTAAGAGAGGCCGTGGAACGCCATCTAAGTGATTTAGAAAAGATGAGTTTGGATGATTTATTAAAGCTTCGCTACGAGAAATTCAGAAAGATGGGGAGCTTCATTGAAGAGGGTTGAAGGTAGCAAGTAGACAGTGGATCGGAGAGTTAAATCGATGACGCCAGACTCATCAGCCATCGGTGTTTCTACCCGCCGCTGACTACCTTCCATGAGCCCAACGATGCCCAAAAAGATTCAGATCTTACCGGAAGCCGTGGCCCAAGCGATTGCGGCAGGAGAAGTGATTGAGAGACCTGCGTCGGTCGTCAAAGAACTGATGGAGAATGCCCTGGATGCTGGGGCTTCCGAGATTTCCGTGGAATTGAAGGCGGGAGGGCTCCAGCTCATCCGGGTGTTTGATAACGGGGAGGGGATCGAGCCTGAAGACGTTCCCGTGGCCCTTCAGCGATATGCCACGAGTAAGATTCAGAGGTCTGAAGATCTCTTTGCGATTCAGACCCTGGGATTTCGCGGAGAGGCCCTCCCGAGCATTGCAGCGGTTTCCCAGATGACCATCAAGAGCCGCGTGCCCAAGTCCGTGAGCGGGACGCAAGCGCTTTGCGAAGGAGGTGAGATCCGGAGCATTGCGGAGGTGGGTTGCCCCGTCGGGACGGAGGTGGAGGTAAAAAATCTCTTCTACAATATCCCGGTTAAAAGGAAGTTTGTAAAATCGATCCAAACTGAACTTCGCCATTCCCTAAACCATTTCCTTCGGTTGAGCCTGGCCCATCCCTCTGTCTCTTTCAAGATCGTTCATGAAGGGCGCCTCCTCTACGAATACGTCAAGACAGATTCTGCCCGGGTTCGGGTCGAGGCCATCCTGGGAAGAGAGATGACTTCCCATTTTCAACCCATTGAATTCGAGGAAGGGGAAATCCGTCTCAGAGGGTTCGCAAGCCTTCCCTCTTTTTCAAAGGGAAACGGAGACGGGATCTATCTCTATGTGAATCGGCGGTTCGTTAAGGACCGAATAATTTATAAAGCCATTGTTGAAGCCTACCGACATCTCATCCCGAGTGGAAGATTCCCAGCGGTAATCTTATTCATGACCCTTCCACCCTCTGCCATCGATGTGAACGTCCATCCCACCAAGGCGGAGGTGAAATTCAAGGACCCGGAGAGAGTCTTTCGGGTCGTAGCAGGGGCCCTTTCCTCGGCCTTGACCTCGCCCCCTCCTTTTGCGAAAAGAAAGGTTGAGCGGGATGAAGAAGGCTTGCGGTCCTCTTTCGGGGAGCCTCCGGACCTTGGATTGGCCAAACCGTTTTCTGTTTCAACCCCTTGGATCGATCGAGACAGGGGGGCTTCTTACGTCGTGAAAGAGGCAGGGATCCCTGCATGGGAGGTGGGAAACAAAAGCTCTCTTCGCATTTTGGGACAGGTCCGGGGCACTTATATTCTCTGCGAAGGAGATGAAGGGTTGATCTTGATTGATCAACACGCCGCTCACGAGAGGCTTCTTTATGAAAAGTATAAGAAGGCTCATGAAACCGGCTCCCTTCCGGCTGAAAAACTTCTCCTCCCGATCCCCATGGAATTATCGACGGAAGAGTCCTTCGTATGGATGTCCTATCTTGAAGAGATTAAGTCGATGGGGTTTGAAATCGATGGGATCGGAGAGAGGATGGTGGCCATTCGGACCGTCCCCAAAGTGACCGAGCCTTTTGATCCCAAGGTGATGGTCCGGGAGCTCTTGGAGGAGTTATCGTTCGTGAAGAGAGAAGGGAAGGGGGGAGAAGCGGTTCATAAGATGCTCGTGAGCTTGGCCTGCCATTCCGCGATCCGAGCAAATTTTGTCCTGAGAAGGGAAGAAATGGAGGGATTGGTGGAAGCCCTCCGTCCCTTCCCCTCCTCGCTGACATGCCCTCATGGAAGGCCAGTTTTCTTCGTCATCCCCCTTGAGGAATTGGCCAGACAGTTCAAAAGGAAGGAATAAGCACGGGCGCAGGCTCGATCAGGAATCGGCCCCTTGGTTCAGGCCATATTTCTCTAATCGGTAGCGCATGGAGCGGAAATTGATATGGAGGAGGTCGGCGGCCTTCTTTTTGATCCCTTTGGTTTTATCCAGAGCTTTCATCAAGAGGCTTCTCTCGAGTTCTTCCACGATCTTCTCCAGGTCGATTCCTTCGCTCGGGATATCCAGATCAAACAGGCTTTTCTTCGTGAGGGGTTGTTGTTCGAGGTAGGAACTGAGGTTCGGCGCCGTGAGCTCCGGGCTGTTCTCTAAGGCCACGGCCCTTTCGACGATATTTTGAAGTTCGCGGACATTCCCTGGAAAATCGTAATTCAAGAGAATCCGAAGGGCTTCGGGAGAGATCCCTGAGATGTTCTTGTTCAACTCTTCTGCATACCGTTTCAAAAAATGCATGGCCAGAAGAGAGATGTCCTCTCTTCTCTCCCGCAACGGGGGGAGTTTGATCTGAATCACATTGAGGCGGTAGAATAGATCCTCTCGAAATCGCTTCTCTCTGACAGCCTCTTCCAAATCTTTGTTCGTCGCCGAAATAATTCGAACGTCCACCCGGATGTCTTCCGTACCGCCGACGCGTTTGAACTCCTTATCCTGCAGGACGCGAAGGAGTTTGACCTGCATCAGCAGAGGGAGCTCGCTGATCTCGTCCAGGAAGATCGTTCCCTCATCCGCCATTTCAAAGAGCCCCTTTTTGGTTGCAATGGCATCCGTGAAGGCCCCTTTCATATGTCCAAAGAGCTCACTCTCAATGAGGGATTCCGGAATCGCGCCACAATTCAGGGTTACGAAGGGTTTATCCTTTCTCGGGCTATTGTAATGGATCGCTTTTGCGACCAATTCCTTCCCCGTCCCGCTTTCCCCGGTGATCAGGATGTTCGTTTTCGTCGGAGCGACCTTCTCCAGCAGATCGTAAAGGGCCAACATGTTCGGGCACTGTCCAATGATGTTATTGAAACGGTACCGATCTCTGACCACCTGCTTGAGCAGGACGTTTTCCTTTTGAAGGTTCTTTTTCTCCAGGGCATTCTTGATAATCAGCTTGATCTCATCCACCTTAAACGGTTTGGTCACATAATCGTAGGCCCCATCTTTCATCGCCTTGATCGCCGTATCGGCAGAGGCATAGGCGGTGATCATGATGACGATGGTTTCGGGTGAAAGGGTCTTCACCTTCTTCAGGACGGAAATCCCATCCAACTTGGGCATCCGGATATCCATCAGGATCAAATCGAAGATATCCCGTTCCGCCAGTTTCAAGACCTCTTCCCCATTAGAGGCCAGAAACACCTTGTACCCTTCCTTTTTCAGCATGATGTCTAAGAATTCCCTCATGCTTTGTTCATCATCCGCTACCAAAATCTTTTCTTTGAACATATCTCTTTCCCTTCGTTAGTCTGCGGGCAAGAAGAGGGTGAATGTGGAACCCTTGCCCACGTCGCTTTCCACCCTGATGACCCCATTGTGATTTTCGATGATCTTATGGACGATGGAGAGGCCCAATCCGGTTCCCCCCTCCTTGGTGGTAAAGAAGGGTTCAAAGATCTTCTCTTTTTCTTCAGGAGGGATTCCCTGGCCGGAGTCGGCGATGGAGATCCTGGCCCATTCTTTCCCCTTTCCGATGGACACGCGAATCTCCCCCCCGCTGGGCATGGCTTGAGCCGCATTCATCAGGAGGTTCCAGAAAACTTGTTTCATTTGATCTGCGTCGATCCTCACCTTGATCTGTTCTTGGGGCGGCAAGTAGGTGATGCGGATGCGATCGTGGAACGCCGGGGAATGGCTGAGCAGGTGGATGGTCTCTTGGAGGAGCTTCGAAATCTCCCATGGCATCTTGTGCGTCTGGGGGGGATGGGCAAAGAGCAGGAAGTCCGTGATCAACGCATTGAGCCTTTCCGATTCTCTGAGGGTGATGTCCATCAGATGTTTTTGTGATTCGTCCAGAATGAGTTCAGACTTCAGCATCTGAATGGAACCGCTGAGCGATGCGAGTGGATTTCTGATTTCGTGAGCCATTCCTGCGGCCAGCAAGCCGACCGCAGCCATCTTATCCACCCGTTTCATCTCTTCTTCCATCTCTTTAAATTTCGTGATGTCCTGAAAAATCAGGGTGTGGCCAATGGATCCTCCTTCAGGGTTGGTCAGGGGTGAGATGGAAAATCCCAGATGGATCTTTTTCCCCGAGGAGTTGGTAAAGAGCGTCTCGTACCGCTGGTAATCGAGGGGAACGTCCTGACCCTTCCTCTTAGACGTGGCTTGAATCATGTCATTAATCCTGGGGAAAAGATCGTAGATGGAGAGGTCCTTGCCGCCTTCTCCATTGAGATTGAGGATCTTCTCCGCGGTCCGATTAAAAAAGTTGATCTTTCCGTTTAAGTCAATGGTCAGCAGTCCGCTGTCCAGGCTCTGGATGATGTTGCGGTTGAAGGTCTCGAGCTGGTTGTAATCCTCCTGCTTCTGGATCAACTCTCTTTTCTTCTTTTTCAATTCTTCCGAGATGGTGCTGCTCAGAAACGCAACGATATA
>CAYMTD010000045.1:0-10883 GCA_964393245.1 uncultured Syntrophaceae bacterium | reverse complement strand
GGGATGTTGTAGAGGATGATGGGGATATCGACGGCATCGCTGATCATTTCGAAGTGGCGCTCCATATTCTCCTGGCTGATGGGGTAATAATACGGAGGTGCCACCACAACGGCTTCGCAGCCAATCTCTCTGGCCTTCTGAGCGAGGAGGATACACTCCTTCGGACGACTCGAAGCGATCCCGGGCGTCACCGGAACCCTCCCGCGTGCTTGTTCATGAATGATCCGCATGAGAGAAATTTTCTCTTCGAGGTCGAGGTGGATGAATTCTCCGACCGAGCTGATGGGAAAGATCCCGTGGACCCCTTTTTCAATCACAAAGTCAACCATCTGGCGGACCACGGTTTCATTGATCGTTCCATCCTCGAAAGGGGTCATCATCGCCACATATATTCCTTCGGGTCTAAACATCCTTTCACTCCCTGTATTGACCTAAGTATCAAAATTTGAATCTCGACCTCCCTGCTTACGGCAGGGAGGCAACACAGATTTAAGGAAGCTTCAGCTTCCTTAACGTCTCAGGCTTGGGCACTCCCTCCTCATCCCATCCCCTCACGAAATAATATTCTTTCAGCATGGTCTCTAAATCAACGACTCTTCCCCGAGCCGGTCCATCCTTAAGAGGTTCGGTGAGAAAACGTTTGGGCAGGGTATCATCCCCTTTGGTCAGGCCTTCCCTCAAATTAAAAAGCCTCACGAGATTATTAATTCGCTCCCCGCCTCGGACGACTTCTTCGGAGGAGGCGAAGGATTCAATACCGGTTGCAGAGTGGAGAAACTGGACGATGTGTCTCAGGCTGAGACAGAAGATGGTGAAGAGGCATGTGACCGAGGAGTTGATGACCGTAAAAAGATCCTGCTGGCTCTTGACGAATTCTGCTTTGAATTCGATTGAGAAGGGGTCCATTCGTTCTTCTGCTGAAAGGAGTTCCGCTCCGATTGGCCAGGAGCGAAGATGGCAAGCGCCCCGGTCGCTGGTGGCGTAGGCAAGAGCGATTCCAGTCGAAGCCCTTGGGTCATAGGCGGGCATCTCAAGGCCTTTCACATGGATGGCAAAGGATTCCGAACCCCTTCCAATCTCCTGGGCCATCCTCTTCACTCCCTCTCCCCAGAGAAGGCCTGCTCCCTCTCTTCGACCGATGAGATGGATCGCCCGAAGGATTCCTTCCTCTTCTCCGAACCTCAGAGGAAACCCGATGTCAGACGCTTCGAGAGCCTCTCTTTGCACGCACTCCATCAAGAATCCGATGACATTTCCTGTGGAGATGGCATCGAGGCCGTAGAGGTCACAGAGATATTCTGCCTGAATGATGGAAGGGATATTCGCGTTTGCGCACTGAGCTCCAAAACTCCAGACATTTTCGTATTCGGGGCCCTCAACGAAGGCACCACTGTACTTTCCCTCTCTCACCCACGAGATTTTGCTACAGTAAATGGGGCAACCGTAACAGGCCTTATTCCGGACATAGTAGTGCTGAATTTCTTCTTCATTGAGGAGGGAGCGGCCTTCAAAGACTCCTTTCTGAAAGTTCCGTACCGGATGGACTCCGGCTTCATTCATACAGGAGAGGATCGTATTGGTCCCGTACTTCTGCCGGCCCCCTCCAGAATCTGGATGGATCGCCATCTCGTTGAAGGCTTCGCGACAGGCCCTCATGAAATCATCGAAATGGGCAATCCTGATGGGATGGTGGCCCCTGACGGCTATCGCCTTTAGATTCTTCGATCCCATGACCGCGCCCGCTCCACCCCTTCCAAAGGCCCTCATCTCAGAGATGATGCTGGCAAAGCGCACCCTCTTTTCGCCCGCCTCCCCGATACAAGCAATTCGGAAGTCCTCCCCAAATCGATCCTTCACCCAGCGGTGAGTTGACAGCGTATCTCTTCTCCAGAGGTCAGTCGCATCCTTGAGATGAACCTCTTCATCATCCACGACGAGCATCACGGGAGTGGGAGCTTTCCCCTTAATAATGATGGCGTCGACTCCGGCCATCTTCATTTCTGGACCGAAAGAGCCCCCGCAGTTGGCGTCGAGCCAGAGACCTGTTGCCGGGCTTTTCGTAGAAACGATGCACCGCCCGCTCCCAGGGACAAGGGTTCCCGTGAGCGGACCAGTGGCAAAAACCATGATATTGTCGGGATCGAATGGATCGCACCCGTGAGGCAGGTGATCATAGAGGATTCTTGCCGCAAGGCCCTTCCCACCGATATACTTCGAGGCAACCTCCCCATCCAAAGGAATTCGTGTTATTTTCCTTTCGGTGAGGTCGACCTCCAGTATACTTCCAGCGTAGCCATCGAGCTCTGATTTCATCTCATTCTACCTTGAGCACCGCTTTCGTCGGACACCATTTCACACACTGAAATTCTCCCAGACAGGTGTCACAGAAGAAAGGAAATCCTTTTGACTTTTCCGTCTGGATTCCTCCGTAGGGGCAGGCCTCTTTGCAGAGGAAGCAGCCCGTGCATTTAGACTCGCTGATTCGAAGATAACCATCCCATGAAAGGGCTACTTCCGGGCAGGCATCTATACAAGGCTTAGGTTCGCATGCAACGCAAAGATTGATCTTTTCTTCTTCAGGCCAGTTCGATCGAATCCGGATTCTTGACTGTTTTGGGGCAATAAAGCTTTCGTGGGTAAGGGAACAGATGATCTCGCAGATCCTGCAACCGGTACACAAAGAAGGGATGGGTTTGATCATAGAATTCGCAACCTGATCAGGTGAAATTTCAAATGCCAAAGTTCAAATGTCAAATCAATTCCAAAGCCCAAATGCTGTAACTCAAGGCTTCAGCCTTGATTAAGGCTTCAGTCTTGATTAAGGCTTCAGTCTTGATTATGATCAACCCTAAAGGGTTGAGTTACACGATTTTGTAATTTGACATTCATTTAACATATGCCTGCCACAGGCAGGGATTTTGAAATTTGGAATTGAAATTTTCAAAAGGAGGGTCCAATTCGGTTGATGGCGAATTCCCGGTGTCCCCAGATTTCGCTTTTGGTCAACTTTCCATTCCCAACCCTGAAGACTTCATGGAAGATCTTCTGCCCGATTTCCTCTACAGTCTTCTCTCCGCTGACGATCTTCCCTGCATCGATATCGATATTGTCTTTCATCTTTAAGTAGAGGGGGGAATTGCTCGATATCTTAATCACCGGAGCAATCGGGGAGCCGAGGGGATTTCCGCGGCCCGTGGTGAATGCAATGATCTGGGTGCCGCCGGCGATCAGGCCCGTCATAGATTCCGCATCATGGCCAGGTGTATCCATCAGGACCAGGCCCTTTTTTGTGGGTATCTCCCCATATTCGAGAACCTCCATGATCTTGCTCGTTCCGCCTTTCATCACGCATCCTAAGGATTTTTCCTCGAGCGTGGTGATCCCGCCTTCGTAGTTCCCCGGAGCTGGATTTGCCTTCCCGATATCCAAGCCGAGATTAAGTGCCCGCATCTCCGTTCGTCTGACAATCTCCAGAATTCTCTCCCTCACCCTTTTGTTAATGGCTCTCCTGGCCAAGATGTGCTCGGCTCCAATGCTTTCGGTTGTCTCTGAAAGGATGACCGTTCCGCCCTCTTTGACGAGAAGGTCGCTGGTGACACCAACGGCAGGATTGGCCGAAAGACCAGAACAGGCATCTGAGCCTCCGCATTCGACTCCAAGGATCAACGAATCAGCCTCTGCCTTTTCTCTCTTGAGACGAGAGGCGTAGGATACCATCTCCCTGGCAATTTTTATTCCTTCCCTTATTGTTCTTGGACTTCCGCCGACTTCCTGGATGACGAGGTTCCTAACTGGCTTCCCAGATTCTCCGATTTTCGATGCCACCATTGCAGAATTCACCACCTCGCATCCCAGTCCGATGACAAGGACGGCCGCGACATTTGGGTTCTTCCCGACGCCGATGAGCGTCCTCTCCGTCTGCTCCGCATCAAAAGCTAACTGAGCGCAGCCATGTTGATGGGGAATGGAGATGGTCCCTTTCACCTTCCGGGCGATGGCATTGCAGACTTCGTTGGCACAGGCAACAGAGGGGATGATGAGGACGTGGTTTCTCACGCCCACCTTACCATCCGATCTCCTATAACCGAGAAAATTCATTTTTCCTTATTCTTAACGTCAACCACTTAAACAGCAGAGTCCATGGAGCATAAAATAAAGCATGTAACTCAGTCCTTTAGGACTGATACTCGATCAGGGCTAAAGCCCTGAGATACAAACGCTACGCGCTATGCTCTATGCGCTCTGCGTTTTGAAGAAGGTCGCTTACTCCTTCCCCGTTTCCCTATTAGATTATGAATATGAACCAGTTCCCCCGGACTGATTTCACGAATTGCTCTCCCAATCCGCTCCCCGTATTTGACAACCGCTCCATCCTTGGGAATCCTGTAAAGGGCGATCTTGTGGGCAAAAGGTATTTCCTCTTTTGCAATGATTTCCTTCCCCCTTGAGAGGGTGAGAGAAGTCCCTGGCTTTATCGGAAACTTTGCGGTAGCCACATTGTCTTTTGGGTGGCTTAGAATGACTTTTTCAAAATGTTTCTTGTTCATGACCCTTCAATATACAAGAATTTCTGGAGAAATTCCAATCTTTTTGAAGATGAGAGGAATGGATTGATTCGAAAGAGAAGAATTGGTAGCATCTCCTTTAAATCACTCTTCTGAAGGAGACAGAACCATGACCATTCAACAAAAGGCAAAGCCCTTTCGGGAAAATTGGCTGCAGATTGATACCTTACGATGCGGCACAGGGTGGACCGAAGACGATCTGGAAAGACCTCAGATCCTTGTGGATGATGTCTTTGGTCATAGCCACCCTGGAAGCGGTCACTTGGATTCTCTTTCCCACGATATCTCAACAGGGGTCTATCAGAAGGGGGGAAGACCAGCGGAGTTCCACGTAACAGATATCTGCGATGGATGGGCGATGGGCCACGACGGCATGAACTATATTCTCCTCTCACGCGAGGTCATTTGCGAAATGATTGAGATTCATGCAGCCGTCCTTCCCTGGGATGGCATCGTCCTTGTCTCTTCTTGTGACAAGGCCATTCCGGCTCACTTGATGGCCGCTTCGCGAATCAATATTCCGACGATCCATCTACCTGGTGGAAGCGCGAGAATCGGGCCGGAGATGACGAGCTCCGTCAAAAGTGGGGAGATGACCTCGGGATACAAGCTGGGGCAGTTTTCAAGGCAAGAGGTCATGCCTTACATCCTTTCCTGTATTCCAAGCTGCGGTGCCTGTCAGTTTATGGGGACAGCCAGCACCATGCAGTGCATGTCCGAGGCGCTGGGAATGGCGCTCCCTGGCTCGGCCCTTGTCCCGACCACCCTTCAGGAGATCCATCGCTATGCCCGAAAAGCGGGTCAGAAAATTATGGAACTGGTGGAGAATGGGGTCAAACCCTCGGATATCCTCACCCGGGAAGCCTTCCTCAATGCCATCAGGGTTCATGCTGCCATCGGGGGATCAACGAATGCTTTGCTCCACTTGCCAGCGATCGCCCATGAATTGAATATTGAGGTCTCACTTGGTGATTTCGAAAAGGCTAACGAGGCTGTTCCTTACCTCACCAGTATTCAGCCAAGTGGAAGTTTTTTGACCGAGCTTTTCTGGTTTGCGGGAGGGATCCCCAGAGTGCAGTGGGAGATTCAAGATCTCCTCCACCTCGATGTCATGACGGTGACAGGAAAGACGTTGAGGGAGAATTTAGAAGATTTGAAGAGAGAAGGGTTTTTTGAAAGGACGGAGGGCTGGCTTCGAAATTATAAAGTGAACCGGACAGAGGTGATCCGTGAGGCAAAGCAAACAGACCTGAGAGGCTCGATTGCGATTCTGAAGGGAAACGTGGCACCAGAAGGGGCGGTGGTGAAATTCTCTGCCGTCTCGAAGGAGATGATGGTTCATGAGGGTCCCGCGGCTGTCTTCAATCAAGAGGAGGAAGCTTTGAAGGCCATTCTCGGGAAACGAATCAAATCGGGAGACGTCATCATCATACGCTATGAAGGTCCCCGCGGAGCCGGAATGCCTGAAATGCTTGCTACTACTGAGGCGTTGGCGACTGATCCTGTCCTTTCGAAGACAACTGCATTGATTACGGACGGAAGGTATTCCGGGGCAACGAGAGGGCCATGCATTGGCCACGTCTGTCCGGAAGCGGCACGTGGAGGTCCGATCGCCCTGATCGAGGACGGCGATCTCATTGCGATCGATATCCCTAAAAGGAAACTGGACGTAGTTGGTGCCAAGGGCAGAAGGACGTCTCCGGAAAAGATAGAGCAGATTTTGAGCGAAAGGAGGAAGGGTTGGAAGATGCCAGAGCTTCCTTCGCGCTCAGGTGTCCTGAAGCGATACCTTCGGTCTGCTGCACCTGCCTATAAAGGGGCTTATACGGAGTATTAAACTCACGCCCGGAGAGGATGAAGGAGATGGCGAAAAAGAGGAAAGAAATGGCACCGTTGGTGGAAAGATTTCTCGATAGCCTCCTTTCATCCGACCCTGTGCCCCAGCCCTGAAGGAAACTTGACTATTCCTTTAGAAAGTGGTGAAATGGGATGAAACGTGAGGTACCCTATTATCTGAAGGAGCGTCTCCAATCAGGAAATTCAGGAGTTTCATTTTTAAGGGAAAGGGGGTGAAAGGGTTTTCCTAGGCAGAGGTTATTTGAGAGTCGGATTCTTAGTTTGATGATCTCAAGGAGGTGAAGTGATATGGGAAAGGGAATGACGAGAAGAGATTTTCTGAAGACGACTGCCGTCGGAATCGCAGGAGCAGGTCTGGCCTCTTTTCCTTTTGAGTCAGTTGCTCAAAAGGGAGTTGAACCTCCCCCGATCAAACCGGAGAAGGATGCAATCCTGAGGGTTCTTCGATGGGAGGTCTTCGTACAGGGGGATAAGGACCTGTGGATTCAGAACACAAAGAAGTGGGAGGAGAAGACCGGATGCAAGGTGATGACCGAATGGCTCAGCTGGGAGGACGTCCGACCGAAGGCTGCTATGGCAGCCTCCGTGGGAGCGGGTCACGACATCGTCCTCGGGTGGCATGACGATCCCCACCTCTATCCGGACAAGCTTGTGGATGTGACCGATATCTGTACCTACCTTGGCAAGAAGTATGGAGGCTTTGAACCCGTTTGTTACAAATATTCCATCAACCCGATGACGGGACGCTGGATTGCTGTTCCGATGGGTGGCCCGGTGAACTGCATCAACTACCGCGAAAGCTGGGTGAGGGAGGTGGGTTACGAGAAGCCGCCGAGCGATATCTTCGAATTTATCAAGATGTGCAAAAAATTGAAAGAGAAGGGTCATCCACCTGGATTTGCACTAGGTCATGCTGTTGGTGATGGGAATAACTGGACCCATCACTGGCTCTGGGCCTTCGGTGGCAAATGCGTGGACAAGGATGCAAATGTGGTGATCAACTCCCCCGAGACCTGGAGGGCCCTGGAGGCTGTGAGGGAGCTTTACGATACCTTCATCCCGGGGACGGCCTCCTGGTTGGATCCCCATAACAACAAGGCCTTCTTGGCTGGTGAGATCTCCGTCACCACAAATGGGATCAGCATCTACGCTGCAGCGAAAGGCAAATGGCCCGAGATTGCAAATGACATGCATCATGTGAACATGCCCATTGGGCCGGTGAAAAAACCAACGGAGCTACACCTCTTCAACCAGGCCTTCATTTTCAAATATACACGCTTCCCGAGGGCCTGCAAACATTACCTCATGTTCATGTTGGAAGAGGAGCAAGCTGCCCCATGGATCAATGCCATGATCGGCTACGTCGGCCCAGGCCTGAAGGCCTACAAGAATCTGCCCGTTTGGACAAGCGATCCGAAGATTACCCCCTTTCGCGACTGCATCGCCAACATGCTCTGGAATGGCTACGAGGGCCCAGAGGGTCCGGCTTCGGCTGCAGCCATGGCTGAGTACATTGTGGTGGACCTGATCGGAGATGTCTGCGTGGGAGGCAAGTCGCCTAAAGAGGCGGCGCAGATTGCTGAGAAACGCTTGCTCCGATACTATAAGAAAAAAGTTTCTGTGCCTAAGAAGGAGGTTGCCCCCGCAGTAAAAAAAGAGGCACCGAAAAAGTAGGGTGGTCAGGAGAGAAAAGAGAAATTGAAGGAATCAACGTCGGTGCGGTTAGCTTTGCAGAGGAGGGGATGGTTTTGGGAGAAGTTCTCCGACCTCATGGAGAACAGGAACTTTCTTGGATTTCTCTTAGTCGTTCCAGCCGAAGCCATCCTCCTCATCTTCTTAGCGTACCCCTTCGTGCTCGGTCTCTGGTTGGGCTTCACGGATACACTGGTAGGTCGAAAAGGCGAGTTCATCGGCTTTTCAAACTACGCGAGTCTTCTTCGGGATTCGACCTTCTGGTTGGTGACGTACAATACCTTTTTGTACACGATTGTGGCCGTCTTCTTCAAAGCCCTTCTCGGCTTTGTGCTGGCCATCATCCTTAACCGCGATTTCAGATCCAAGGGGCTGGTGAGGGCGATTATTCTTTTGCCCTGGATCATTCCCACAGCGCTTTCTGCTATCGCCTTCTGGTGGCTTTACGACACGACCTTCAGTGCCATCACCTGGGGGCTGATGAAGGCAGGTCTCCTCTACCATAAGATCGATTTTCTCGGAGACCCGACCAATGCCCGGATCTCTTTGATCGTTGCCAATGTCTGGAGGGGGATCCCCTTCTTCACCATTGGTCTTCTGGCCGGGCTTCAGACCATTGATCCTACGCTTTACGAGGCAGCAGCCATCGATGGCGCAGGGTCCTGGAAGAGGTTTCGGCGAATCACCCTACCTCTTATCCTTCCTCTGATGGCTGTCATCACAACCTTCTCGACCATCTGGACCTTTGGGGATTTCCAACTGGTCTGGGTCATCACCAAAGGCGGGCCGGCCAATGCCACCCACCTCTTTGGCACACTCTCTTTTCAGAGGGCCATTCCAGGTGGACACTTTGGTGAGGGGGCAGCCATCTCCAATTTCATTCTCCCCATACTGGTCCTCTGCGTCCTGGCCACATTCAAATTTCTAAGGAGAGAGGACTAAAGAATGTTCGAATCGTTCTGGCAAAAGCTGCTCAAGTTCTATCTCCCCCTGGCCTTCTTTATCCTTTTTCTTCTCTTTCCTTTTTACTGGATGTTCAACACCAGCCTGAAACCTATGAAGGAGCTCTATAACCTGAAACTCAATCCTTTTTATGTCCATTCGCCGACCCTGGAGAATGTGAAGACCTTACTGTTCGACACGATCTTTATCCGATGGATGTACAACACACTCTTCGTAGCGGTTCTCTCGACAGCGATCTCCTTAGCAGCAAGTCTCCTTGCCGCCTATGCGATTCAGAGGCTCAGGTTCAAGACCTCCGGCCCCACTGGATTGGCGATCTTTTTCGGCTATCTCGTTCCCCCGACCATCCTCTTCATTCCACTGGCCTCCATTATCTTCGATCTTAGATTATGGGATTCGCTGTGGTCTTTGGTTTTGGTCTATCCCACCTTTCTCATTCCTTTTTGCACGTGGCTGCTGATGGGCTATTTCAAATCCATCCCCAAAGAGATGGAAGAGTGTGCCATGATTGATGGAGCGAGTCGTCTTCGGGTTTTTTGGCGCATCGTCATCCCCCTTTCCCTTCCCGGGATCTTCTCCGCTGGAATCTTTGCCTTCACACTTTCCTGGAACGAGTTCTTATATGCCCTTGTCTTCATTTCTACCACAGAGAGGAAGACGGTCCCCATAGGCTTGGTGACTGAACTCGTTCGTGGAGATGTCTATCACTGGGGCCCGTTGATGACCGGAGCACTCTTTGCTTCGGTACCCGTAGCTCTAGTCTATTCCTTCTTTGTTGAGCACTACGTCGCTGGCTTAACCGGAGCTTTAAAGGAGTAAATTGTCTATGGCAAGAGTGACCCTGGAAAATGTTTCAAAACATTTCGTCTCCAAAGGATCTACTGAAGTGGTTGCGGTCAGGGATTTTAGCTTGGAAGTCGAAGACAAAGAATTTGTGGTCTTCGTCGGCCCAAGCGGTTGCGGAAAGACGACGACGCTCAGAATGATCGCGGGGCTGGAAGAAATCACCCGCGGAAAAATCTACATTGGGGATCGCCTGATCAATCGCATTCCGGCCAAAGACCGCGACATCGCGATGGTCTTCCAGAACTACGCCCTCTATCCGCACATGACGGTCTTTGACAATTTAGCCTTTAGCCTCGAGATGCGAAAATTTTCAAAAGCAGAGATTAACCAGAGGGTCCGAGAGGCAGCCGACCTCCTTGAGATTTCAGAACTCCTGAATCGGAAGCCAAAGCAACTCTCCGGTGGACAACGACAGAGGGTGGCGGTGGGGAGAACCATTGTTCGGAAACCGCAGGTCTTCCTCTTTGATGAACCCCTATCCAATTTGGATGCCAAACTCAGGGTTCAAATGCGAGGAGAGCTAAAGAAGCTTCATGAGCGGCTTGCCTCAACCATTATTTACGTGACCCACGATCAGGTCGAGGCCATGACCATGGGGGATCGTATCGTCGTAATGAAAGACGGTCTCATCCAGCAGGTGGGGAGGCCTTTGGATCTCTACTTTCATCCTCTCAACAAATTTGTGGCGGGTTTTATTGGTAGCCCAACCATGAACTTTGTTGAGGCCAAATTGGTTGCCTCGAATCAGAAGTTGTACGTTGAAGCCGATGGGATGAGGTTGATGGTTCTTGAGGAGAAGGCGCAGCGGCTTCAGGCTTATGTCAATCAAAAAGTTACCCTTGGAATCCGCCCCCAAGACCTCTCGAAGGCTTCTTCTCCTGTGGAGGGCGAAACTTTCAAGGCTCTTGTCGAGATCATCGAACCTATTGGAAATGAGATTTATCTGGATGTGAAGGCAGG
>CAYMTD010000044.1:6703-10902 GCA_964393245.1 uncultured Syntrophaceae bacterium | reverse complement strand
CTTGCTGAGACAAGGGACTACTTCAGACGTTTCTTGAAGCCGGCTGCCAAGTACCGGGGGAGAGTCGAAATCTTCCTTCTTGTTCCGCATACCGTCTTAGCCCTGGCCGCTGATTTGACCAAAGGATCCGGAATAAAGGTGGGCTCTCAAGATCACTTCTGGGAGGATTATGGCCCCTACAGCGGAGAAATTTCTGCGGCCATGGTGAAGGACTGCGGAGGCGAATATGCAATGGTGGGCCAGTATGAGCGGCGGCACTATTTCCATGAGACGGAAGAGCAGGTACATCAGAAGGCGAAGGCAGCTCTGAAACATCAATTGGTTCCTCTCATCTGCATCGGAGAATCGATCGAACAGCACCGATCGGGTCAGACGCGGATAGCCATCGAAAAACAAATGGATCTTATCTTCATGGATTTTTCTGCGGAAGAGATGGCCCGGTGCCTGATTCTTTACGAACCGGATTGGGCCGTCGGCGCAGAACAGCCGGCAAGCCCCGAACAGGCTCAAGAAGCTCACAGCATCATCCGAAACCAGATCGCAACTGCATTTGGTGAAACGGTCTCCAGAAAAGTGCGGATCCTTTATGGGGGAAGTGTTCGATGGGATAATGTGGCACAGTTCCTGGTTCAGGCCGATGTGCACGGCGTCGGGGTGGGACGCGCCGGATGGAAACCCGATTCTTTCCTGAAGATCCTTGACTCCGTTTTCACCACCATTGCCACAGCAAGGAAATAAGAAGGAGTGGGCTTTTACAATTCCCTTCTGATTCGGACTGCCATGGCTCTGGTGGGAGGAATCTTCTATGGCCTCCTGACCCAGACGATCGGCCTCCTCCTCGGTCTTTCTTCCGAACTTGCCCTGGTCACTGCTTTGTTGGTCTTTCTCTTCTATCTGGTCTCAAGATTTCGCCTTCTCTTTTCTGGAGTCAATACCCCGTACTATTCAAAAGCGAAAAGAACGATTTAATGGAATTCTTTGAAAACACACATTTCTACCCGGTCACCCAGTGGGTCGTAAAATTTTACCCCTATCACGATATCGTCCTTTTCATCTTTTGGATCATAATATCCGTCGGATTCCTCATTTCTCTGATATTCGATTGGTTAAGGAACAAACCTATCGGACATACTATATATCGAAAAATATATAAAATAATATTTTTTTCTTGACATAAAATTTAATTTGGGCTTATATAAGCAAAAAACTCAAAAATTGATTTAGAGAAATAGAGAATTAGCAGTATGGAACGGAATACTGACAAACAGGCCTCATTAGGAGAAAAGGCCTATCAAGAAATAAAAAAATGGATTATCCGCTACGATCTTAAACCTGGTTCCTACCTCAGGATCGCCCAACTTTCAGCTCAACTTGAAATGAGTCAGACACCCATCCGAGAAGCGCTTAGCAAGTTGGAGCGGGAATATTTAGTGAACCGCCTCTCCAATCAAGGATATGTTGTTCGATCAATGGACCTTAAGGAAGTTGAAGACATTTATGACGTCAGAATTGCCTTGGAGGTCATGGCCGCTGAGGAGGCTGCTACCCACATAACCGGGGTCACTCAGACAAAGCTCTCCCACATTTTGGAAGACGCCATGAATCTCATGAACAAGGGAGACAAGGGGCGAACGCTGGATCTTGAGCAAGATTTTCATATGGTGATCATGGAGGCAAGTGGCAATCATTTTTTAGTTGATATCGGAAAAGGTATTTTGGAACGAATTTGGATGATTCAAAACGTTAACATCTTCACCTCCGATCATATGACCGTTGCCCACCAAGAACATATTGAGATTCTAAAAGCTCTCAAGCAGAGAGATCCCCAAAAGGCAGCTGCCTTAATGAAGAAACACTTACAGTTCGCTAAGAAATTCGTGATTTCTAGGCTGAAGAACAGCGATGATTTTTTATCTAAACTCTTAGCAGGTTTTCCTGACAGCAGGAGTCTTGGAGAAAGGTAAATGGGGACTGTCCACGTTGGAGTTAAACCTGATAATGCTACAACTCTGTTGAGTCTTTACCGGACCATGGTGACCATTCGAAAATTTGAAACTCTGGCGGGCGAGATGTTTGCTGCCGGCAAAATCCCTGGGTTTATCCACTTATCCATCGGACAGGAGGCATCATCTGTCGGAGTTTGCTCTGTCCTTCGGCCAGACGATTACATTACCACGACCCATCGGGGCCATGGCCATGTGATCGCAAAGGGAGCGGATCTGAAGAAGATGTTTGCTGAACTGATGGGTCGCAAAACAGGCTACTGCAAGGGAAAAGGTGGATCCATGCACATCGCTGATTTTTCGATCGGGATCCTGGGAGCGAATGGGGTGGTGGCGGGTGGATTTCCCATCGCCGTGGGAGCAGGTCTTTCCATCAAGCTCAGAAAGACAGACCAAGTAGCGGTCTGTTTCTTCGGTGACGGTGCCTCCAATCGCGGAACCTTCCATGAGGCATTGAACATGGCTGCTATCTGGAAGCTCCCTATTCTATTTGTTTGTGAAAACAACTGTTACGCCTCGACCACAAAGACCTCTTATGCCTGTTCCGTCATCGATATTGCTGCCCGTGCAAAAGGTTACGACATCCCGGGCATAAGCGTGGATGGGAACGATCTGTTAGCTGTCCGACAAGCTGCGGCTGAAGCCGTGGATCGGGCCCGCAGGGGGGGAGGCCCTACTTTGCTCGAGAATAAGACTTACCGCCGCCGCGGCCACTTTGAGGGAGATCCACAGAGGTATCGAGATCAGGCCGAGGTGGTTGAATGGGAACAAAAAAATGATCCCCTGTTTCGCTTCGCTTCCACCCTGAAGAAGAAAAAGATTCTGACCCAGGAGTTGGAAAGGGAAATCCAGGAAAAGGTGGAAGGGGAATTAAGAGAAGCAGTCCAATTTGCCGAGGCGAGTGATTTTCCCGAGCCCGAAGAAGCCCTTGAGGACATGTTCGTCAATCCTTAGATCCCTCCAATCCTCCCCGGCCTATCGGCAGACAGGCTTTGCTAAAGGGAGGTTAGGGTAGATATACAATCTTAAGGAAGGAAATGCATGCCAGAAAGGATGATGACTAGTGCTGCTGCCTTAGCAGAGGCTCTCCACGAAGAGATGGCGCGAGATGAAACGATCTTCATCATCGGTGAAGACCTGATCGCCCACGGAGGGATCTTCGGTCAATTTAAGGGCCTCTCGGAGAAATTTCCAGGCCGGGTGATCGATACCCCCATCTCCGAGACAGCGATCGTCGGAGCGGGTCTGGGTGCCGCGCTGACCGGGATGCGTCCACTGGTGGATATGCATTTCGCTGATTTTGTGACCTGTGCCATGGATGAGATTGTTAACCAAACAGCCAAAATCCGATATATGTTTGGTGGACAGGTCAAGGTCCCATTAGTCATCTGGGCACCCGACGGAGCAGGATTGCGCGCAGCAGCCCATCATTCCCAATCCCTGGAAGGCTGGTTTGTTCATACGCCGGGGATAAAGGTGGTCGTCCCCAGTGAGCCCGTTGATGTGAAAGGGCTCGCAAAGGCTGCGATACGCGACGATGATCCAATCATCTTCTTCCAACACAAGAAACTCTTTGCCAGAGAAGGTCCCGTGCCTGAAGGGGAACATCTTGTGCCCCTGGGCAAGGCAGCCGTGAAACGATCAGGAGATCATGTCACCCTCGTCACCTACGGTTCAGGCTTCTATATGAGCATGGAGGCTTCCCAAGAGCTTTCCAAGATGGGCATCGAGGCTGAAGTGATCGATCTGAGGACACTGAAGCCTCTCGATCTCAATACCGTTGCCCAATCCGTTAAGAAGACCAACCGGGCGGTCATTGTTCACGAGGCGTGCCTCTCCGGAGGGTTTGGAGCGGAGCTGGCAGCAAGGATCGGTTCCGAGCTCTTCGATGATCTCGATGCCCCTGTCATCCGGGTGGCAGCGAAGGATGTTCCGATGCCCTTCTCGCCAACATTGGAGAGCTTTGTTTTGCCCAAGGTCGAAGATATCATCAAAGCGGTGAGACAGGTGACGTATCGTTAAAGGAGCACATCCATTGCAAAACGAACCGAAGATTTTCGATCTGATCATCATCGGGAGCGGGCCAGGCGGTTATCTCCCAGCCATCCTTTCCGCTCAGAAGGGCCTTTCAGTCGCGGTGGTCGAGAAGAGAGATTTAGGGGGGACGTGCCTCAACCGGGGTTGCATACCGACCAA
>CAYMTD010000044.1:0-6603 GCA_964393245.1 uncultured Syntrophaceae bacterium | reverse complement strand
ATTATTGGAGGTGGAAGACGGGGATTGGAGTTCACTACCTTCTTCAATGCCTACGGGGTACCCATCACACTTATCGAGAAAGAGAACCGGATCCTTCCTAAGATGGAGCGGGAGATTTCCATCCGGTGCAAAGGCCTGCTGGCAAAAAGAAAGGTGAAGGTATTGACGGAAGCGAGCGTCGTTTCGATAGATTTCATTGAGAGGGAAATGCCCGTCGACCTGACGGTGGTACAGAAGGGTAAAAAAGAGACGTCGTCTTTTCAAAAAGTATTGGTCGTGGGAGAAAGGCGGGGAAATATTGAAGATCTCGATATCGAAAAGGCATCTGTCTCTTTAAAGGACGGCTTCATCTTCGTCGATTCTCATATGAAGACATCCAGTGCTGGAATCTATGCGGCAGGGGATGTCGTGGGAAAAGCATTCTATGCCCACAAGGCCTTTCATGAAGGCAAGATCGCTGTCGAGAATATGTTGGGGAAAGAAAGTGAGGCGGATTACCGTATGATTCCGAAATGCCTCTATGGTTATCCGGAGGCTGCGTCCATTGGTCTGACAGAGGAAGAAGCGACAAAGGAGTATGGAGAAGTCCAGATCGGGAAATTCCCATTTATGGCGTGTGGGCGATCCATTGCGACGGGCAATTTGGAGGGCATGGTGAAAATCATCTCTGAAAAAAAATATGGTGAGATACTGGGCGTCCATATTCTCGGCCCCCACGCCACAGAGTTGATCCATCTCGGCACTATGGCAATGAGACACGAGATCGGGGTAGAAGAGATCAAGGAAATGATCTTTGCCCACCCCACCTTCTCTGAGTCCTTCTTGGAGGCAGCCCTTGACACCTATGGGGAGGCGATTCACATGATGAAAGGATAGTCTTGAGTGTTGTCGTTTTGCAGTGCGGCGGTGCTGCTGTTCAAATGAGGAGATCTAAATTATAGAGGGATAACTTGGAGAGCGGCTATGGCGACAACGGTCATTATGCCCAAACTTGGGTTGACCATGACCGAGGGGACGATTGAGAAGTGGCTCAAACAGGAAGGAGACCGTGTTGAAAAAGGAGAACCCCTCGTCGAAATCATCACGGAGAAGATTAACTTTCAATACGAATCACCCGCCTCCGGGGTTCTCCGAAAAATCCTCCATCACGAGGGAGAGACCGTCCCCGTGACCACCCCCATTGCGATCATCGCTGAAGAAGGAGAGGCTGTGGCGGAGGGTGAAATGGTCAAACCCGAAGTTCCTGTGGAGGTACCCTTGCCTGCTGCTGTGCAAAGAGAAAGCAAAGCGCCATCTAAGAGAATCTTCGTTTCTCCCATTGCCAGGAAGATCGCTCAAGAAAAAAGGATCGATCTTTCTACCATCCAAGGGTCCGGCCCGATGGGAAGGATCATCAAAATGGATGTCTTAAAGGCAATCGAAAAAGGGGTGGCCCCTCCCGTCCGTAAGCCTTCAGAAAAAACGATCCCGCTAAAAGGAATCCGAAGAATTATTGCCAAGCGGATGACCGAAAGCTTTCAGAATGTCCCTCATTTCTACCTCTCTTTGGAAATTGATATGACCGCCTGTCTCGCCCTCCACGAACAATTGAGGGAGGAGGTGGAGAGGCGCGTCCGGCAGCGATTAACCCTGACCGACATCCTTGTTAAAGTCATCGCCTCAGCCCTCAAAGAGCATCCCATCATCAACTCCAGAATCGAAGGGGATCAAATCCATTTGATCGAAGAGATCAACATCGGAGTCGCCATTGCTCTCGAGGACGGACTGATCGTCCCCGTCATCCGTCATGCCGATCAAAAATCATTAACCGAGATCGCGGTCACGCTGAGAGAACTGACCCAAAAGGCGAAGGAGGGAAAGCTCTCTCTCGAAGAGGTCGGCGGAGGGACCTTTACCCTATCCAACATGGGGATGCTTGGAATTGATAAATTCAATGCCATTATCAATCCTCCTGAATGTTCTATTTTGGGTGTTGGGAGGACGGTACAAAAACCTGTCTTCTACGGAGGCGAAATTAAGGTCAGGCCGATGGCCTGGTTCAGTCTATCTTCAGACCATCGAATCGTTGACGGGGCGACAGCCGCCTCCTTCTTGAATGACATTAAAAAGTTAGTCGAAAATCCTCCTTATCTTCTGCTTTGAGGAAAACCATGGACAAAATGCTCAGAGTAAAATGGGCAAAAGGGAAACTGAGAAATATCGTTTCAGCTAGGATTCTTCCGGGAACTGACGTCATTTCAGGGATTGAGAAGATTTGCCTGGAGAGTGGAATCCAAAGCGGAACCTTCAGTGTGATCGGAAGCCTTGAAAAGGCAACCTTTGTCCTCCCGGTCATTAAAGAAGCAACGAAGATGGGGGTTGGCTATGGGGAACCCCAAACCGTCTCGGGACCGCTTGAGATCCTTTCCGGCAAGGGGTTCATCAGCAAAGACCAGGAGAGCGAGAGTGGGCTTTTTATCCATTTTCACGCAATTTTCAGTGACGCGGGAGGGAAGATTTATGGGGGCCATTTCCTGCCAGGGGGAAATCCGGTTCTTTTGACTCTTGATGTGATCCTCACGGAATATGATAAGATCTCTCTGCTCAGGGAGGAAGACCCTGAAATCGGGATAAGGGTGATTACCCCGATTGGAACAAGTAAGAACGGGAAGAAGGCGTTATCCCTGAGCTAAGTTCTTCTTTTTTTTCCAAATTGACATATAATAACTTTGATTTATTTATGGTTGAAGAAGGGAACAAAAGAGGAAGATGGGGGGAGTAAACAAGGAGGGAGTCTGATTATTGCTTCATTAGGAGGGGAAAGGAGGTGGTTCATTAAAGAATGTGGTGAGTGGAAAGGGAAGAGTGATTCATTTATGTTAAACTGAAAAAAATTGAAAGGAGGTCTGAGATGATGAAGAAGCTATCAATTCTATTTATGGTGTTTGGAATGGCCCTAATTCTTTCAACCCAGGTCAGCGCCGCGACCTACAAACCAGAATATAAGATGAGCCTGGTGGTAGGTCCCAAAGGCCCCTGGGGAGAAGCGGCAGTGAAGTTTGCTGATCTGGTGAGAGAGCGAACAGGAGGAAAGATCAATATCAAATGTTACTTCGCGGGACAGCTCTTTGCGGGTATGCAAACGAACGAATTTCTCATCACCCGTCAGGGGATTGCCGACTTTGCAATTGGTTCCACCATCAACTGGTCGCCTACCATAAAGGAGTTGAATCTCTTCTCTCTGCCCTTTTTCTTCCCTGGCTACAAGCAGCTCGATGCTGTGAAAGCAGGAGAACCCGGGAAGAAGATCTACAAGATCATCGAAGAAAAGGGGGTTGTTGGTCTGGCATGGGGAGAAAATGGTTTTAGAGAACTGACCAACTCAAAACGTCCTGTGCGAAAGCCTGAAGATTTGGAAGGTCTCAAGGTTCGAGTTGTCGGCTCACCTATTTTCATCGATATCTTCAGGGCTCTTGGTGCCAATCCCGTATCAATTAATTGGGCAGAGGCTTTAACTGCTTTTCAACAGGGAACGGTTGACGGACAGGAGAACCCTATCGTCTCCGTTATCACTCCTTATAAATTATGGGAGTTCCATAAGAATATCACCATCTGGCACTATGCCATAGACCCACTTATCTTAGGGGTGAACAAAGACGTATGGACAAGTTTTGATCCAAAGGACCGGGAGATTGTCGCTAAGGCAGCCCAGGAGGCCATGGCATGGGATATCAAAGAGGCTCGAAAGGGTTTGGAAGGCAGCACAGAAGCGTTTGATATGTTGAAGGGAAAAGGAATGGAACTTATTGTTTTGACGCCCAAAGATAAAGAAGCCTTTAAAACCAAAACGAAATCGATCTACGAAAAATGGAATAAGGAGATTGGATCTGACTTGGTGAGTGAAGCAGAAAAGATCGTAAAGGGAGTGAAGTAGATTACCCCGCCTATCCCGCCCCTCTCCCCTTTGAAGAGAGGGGTGGGGTGAGGGAGAAAAAGGCGAAGGAAAGGGCCTTTATGCAAAAAAATCTGAAATGGTTTGTTGCTCACTTTGAAGAAGTCCTCTGTGCTATTCTATTCGCGATCATGGCCATCGTTGCTTTTGTAAATGTGATCTCCCGTTACCTTCTGAAGTACTCCCTTGCCTTCACTGAGGAGCTGGTAGTCAGTTTCTTCGTCTGGCTAACACTCCTCGGAACGGCCATTGCCTTCCGCGAGGGATCCAATCTGGGATTCAGTTTTATTACGGATCGGCTCCCCCCTAAGATAAGGAAGATTCTTCTCTGGGTGAGTGCTGGATTGGGAGCTTCTCTTTTTATGTATCTGATCTATTTTTCCATCCATCAAATAAGAGAGGAAATCGGATTAAGAATCACCTCCATGGGAATTGGAGTTCCTCAATGGTGGTACAGCATTGGAATGCCTGTCTGGAGTGTTCTCGTTATCATCAGAGTCTTTCAAGGAGCTCATCAGACACATCAAAAGATAGGGAGGGTATAAATGGATTCAGGGATTCTGTTCTTTGCCCTTTTCTTCTTATTACTCTCCATCGGGGTTCCTATTGCAGTGAGTGTCGGCATCACTGCTCTTGTCTTCCTCTGGCAATTTCATCTCGGAATCATGGTAGTATCTATCAACTTTTATGCGAATATTGCTAAATTTCCTCTTCTTGCCATTCCTTTTTTTATTCTTGCAGGATTCCTTATGGATCGGGTTGGACTATCCCGACGTTTAGTGAATCTACTCCATTATCTTATCGGTCCTATACCCGGAGGCCTCGGTCTTGTTGCTGTGGCCGGTTGTGTTCTTTTTGGAGCCATCTCGGGAACGGGTCCAGCAGACACCGCAGCCATCGGGGCTGTTATGATTCCTGCCATGGTCAATCGCGGTTATGATAAGGGCTTTGCATCGGCCCTCGTGGCCTCTGCTGCCACTACAGATGTGCTCATCCCCCCGAGCGTTGCCTTTGTTGTCTATGGAGTTATCACAGAGACCTCTATCGGGGGCCTCTTTGCCGCAGGGGTCATCCCGGGACTGATCATGGGATTAGCCTTAGTTTTACCAGTCTATCTCATTTCCAAAAAACATGGATGGGGAGGAGATCGGTGGGGGACTAAGGCTGAAATCTGGCAGGCCTTTAAAGATGCCATCTGGGGCCTTCTTGCTCCTATCATCATCCTCGGGGGGATCTACGGAGGTATCTTTACTCCCACAGAAGCAGCCGTCGTTGCCGTGTTCTATGGACTCTTTGTGGGAATCTTCGTCTATCGAAACGTCAAAATGAAAATGCTCTATGAGGTACTTCGGGATTCGGCTGTCTCCACCTCAGTGGTCATGATCGTCGTGGCCTTTGCCGGTCTCTTTGCATGGACAGGCTCTACCCTCGGAGTGATGGATAGGGCGGCGAAGGCTCTATTAGCCCTTACCGAGAATCCTATCTTTATTCTTCTGCTTTTGAATTTTCTCCTTCTCATTGCTGGCATGTTGATGGATGCGATCTCTATTTTCTACGTTTTCCTCCCCATCCTCATCCCTGTGATCAGACATTTTGGTTGGGATCCGATGTGGTTCGGTGTGATGATGGCAGTGAATCTTTCGATTGGGACATTAACTCCTCCAGTCGCACTCAACCTCTATGTCGCCGCAAACCTGGCTGATATCTCTATGGAGCGGATTTCCAGAGCCGCCCTCCCTTTTGTCTTTGCCCTAATCGTTGCCCTCCTGATTGTCACCTATATTCCGTCCCTATCTCTCTGGCTTCCGGATCTCTTCGGGCTTCATTAAAAGGAGAACCCCCCTATGAAGTTGAGGAATAAAATTTCCATCGTTACGGGTGGTGCAAGGGGCATCGGGAAAGCGTGTGCCATTGCTTTGGCTAAAGAAGGTGCCCATGTTGCGGTGGCGGATGTCATCTCAATGGAAGAAGTGGTAGCCGAGATAGAATCTCTTGGAAAACAAAGTATGGGTATCAAGACAGATGTCTCCAAGAAACAAGAGGTCATGAATATGGTATCCCGAGTAACGAAGAGATTCGGAAAGATCGATATTTTGGTGAACAATGCAGGGACATGTCAGCGAGTTCCCCTCGAAGAGCTTACGGAAGAGCTTTGGGATAAAGATGTGAATACGATCATGAAAGGCACCTTCCTTTGTACACAGGCTGTCTACCCTTATATGAAGGAAAAAGGATATGGGAAGATCATTAACATCGCTTCGATTTCCGGAAAGATTGGCGGAGCTGTATCAAAAAAAGGGGATGGTCCCGAAAGCAAGCGTGGCCGTTCGGGGCCAGCCTATGCGGCTGCAAAAGGAGGGGTCATCGCTTTCACAAAATGGGTTGCCAAAGACGCTGGATGTTACGGAATCTATGTGAATGCCGTTGCACCAGGTGCTATCGATACGGAGATGACAAAAGGTTATACCTACCCCATTCAAGACCTCCCTATCTCCCGAATGGGAACACCTGAAGACGTGGCCCAGGTGGTTCTTTTCTTAGCCTCCGATGCATCCAACTACCTCACGGGACACACGATCAATGTGGACGGTGGCTGGGTCATGGATTGAGCCATTTCCTTGTCGATGGTGGAATCACCTGCAAATTTATTTAAAAAAAAGAGTAAAAGATCC
>CAYMTD010000043.1:7166-10907 GCA_964393245.1 uncultured Syntrophaceae bacterium | reverse complement strand
TTGGTATAGGGGTGCCTCGGAGAGGAAAAGACGCATTCGGTCTCTCCCATTTCGATGACCTTTCCAAGATACATCACAGCAACCGAATTGCACGCATAGCGAATCACAGCCAGATTGTGAGAGATGAAGAGGTAAGTCAGATTCATTCTCTTCTGAAGCGACTCGAGGAAATTGAGCATCTGGGCCTGGACCGAAACATCGAGAGCCGAAGTGGGTTCATCCAAGATGAGAAGTTTCGGATGAAGGGAGAGGGCCCTGGCAATTCCGACCCTCTGCTTCTGGCCTCCGCTCAATTCGTGAGGGTAACGGAACATGTGCTCCCTTTTCAAACCCACGATCTCCAGCAGTTCTTCCACTCTCTCTCGAAGTTTTCTCCCCTCCATTCCCTCGTGAATGGTCAGGGGTTCAGCGATGCTCTTGAAGACGGTCTTCCTCGGATTTAATGAGGAATGGGGATCCTGGAAGATCATCTGCATATTCTTTCTCAACTCCTTCATTTCTGATGCAGAAAATTTGCAGATATCCCTCCCCCGCCATAACACCTCACCCTCCGTGGGCTCGATCAAACGAAGAATGGCTCTTGCCACCGTGGTCTTCCCGGAACCCGACTCCCCCACCAAACCGAATGAATTCCCTTCTTGGATGAAGAAGGAGATTCCATCCACCGCCCGAACGTATCCGTCTCCTCCTTTGAGGATCCTCTTCTTCAACGGAAAGTACTTTTTTAAGTTCTTAATTTCAAGCAAATGTTCAGCCATCTTCGCAACCGTGCGGGCTTGGGCGTCAGGCACAAGGGGTTTTTTAGATATAACCCCTCGCAACTTGCCCCTCACTCTTTACACTTTGCATAAAGGTGGCAACTTACCCAGTGGCCTTCTTCAATTTCTTGTAAGTGAGGTTCTTCCTTCTCACAGACCCCCATCGCTTCGAGACAGCGGGGGTGAAATCGACATCCCGGGGGAGGGGAGATCAGATTGGGAATCATCCCCTGAATGGCCTGCGCCTCCCTCTCTCGTTTCGAGAAAGTCAGGATTGAGTTTAATAGCCCCTTCGTATAAGGGTGCAATGGCCGTCTGAAAAGTCGAGCGGTGGAGCAGCTCTCAACAATATTCCCGGCATACATCACCGCTATTCTGCTGCACACCCTTGCCACGACGCCGAGATCATGAGAGATGAGAAGGACAGAATGGCCATGCGTCTGAACCAAGTCACGGATGAGATGGAGAATCTGAGCCTGGATGGTCACGTCTAAGGCAGTGGTGGGCTCATCAGCGATCAAGATTTGAGGGGAGCTTGAGAGCGCCATGGCAATCAATACCCTTTGCCTCATCCCTCCGCTGAACTCATGGGGATACGATTTGATCCTTATCTCCGGCTGGGGAATCTTAACCTCTCTTAGGAGGTCGATGGCCTTTTCGACTGCACGTTTCCGGTCCGGCCTTTCGCCTTGAGCGTTGCGACCGTCTCCCTTCGCATGCGCAAGGATTACATCCACCAGTTGTTCTTCAATCGTAAAAAGAGGATTGAGAAAGGTCATGGGATCCTGGAAGACCATGGCAATCCGTCTTCCTCGAATCTTTTTCATCTCTTCCTCTGACTTCTTCAGAAGGTCTTCGCCTTCAAATAGAATTTCACCTGAAACGATTCGGGCAGGGGGAATCGGGAGGAGTCTCAAGATCGCCTTCGCCGTAATCGACTTACCACATCCTGTCTCGCCCACGAGGCCCAGGGTGTCTCTTTTCCCCAGCGTAAGGTAAATGCCCTCCAACACCTGGGAAACCCCTTCAAAGGTGTCAAACTGAATCTTAAGATTCCTGATTTCTAAGAGAGGCTCCATATCTTAAATACGACTCTGTGGGTCCAGAAGATCCCTCAGGCCATCTCCCAGAAGATTAAAACCCAAGACCGTGATCAGGATGGCCAGTCCTGGGAAGGTAGCCATCCACCAATGGTCAGGCAGATAATTTCGGCCGGTGGAGATCATCGCTCCCCATTCAGGCATTGGAGGTTGGGCTCCCACGCCAATGAAACCAAGGTTTGCTGCAAAAAGGATCGCCATGCCCATATCCATGGAGGCTTTGACGATGATGGGGGAAGTGCAATTTGGAAGGATGTGATTAAAGACGATTCTCAACTTCGAAGCACCAATCGATTTAGCCGCCTCGACAAACGCTTCCTCTCTTAATGAGAGGGTTTTCCCTTGAACCAACCGGACATAACCCGGCCACCAGACGATCGAGAGAGCGAGCATCGCATTCTTAATCCCCGGCCCCAGGGCCCCCACAATCGCCAAGGCCAACAGGAGGCCGGGGATGGAGAGGAAGATATCGGTAATCCGCATGATGATCTCGTTCATCCAGCCTCCAAAATAACCCGCAATAATTCCCAAGGGAACCCCAATCCCCATGGCTACAAAGATGATGATGAGACCGATCTGAAGCGATAGTCGCGTTCCTATGATGACCCTTGAATAGATATCTCTCCCAACTTCATCTGTTCCGAAAGGATGGCTTGACGAAGGAGGTCTCAGTTTTTGATCCATATGGATCGCACCCTTCACATCCGCTGGATAAGTGATGATCCATGGACCGATCAAGGCAATTACCAGGAAGGCCAGAACAAAACAGAACCCAATCACCGAAAGGGGGCTTCGACTCAACGTGTAGACCGTAAGCTTCAAACTTCGGATCTGGCTTTCCCGTTCGGTCTTCCAGCGTGTCCAGACAGAGTTTTTTGAGTTTTTTGAGTTCTTTGAGTTCATTGAGTTTCTTGAGTTAAGAAGTCATTTATTCCGAATTCCGCAATCCGCAATCCGCAATTATTCATATCTTACCCTTGGGTCTAGGGCTCCATATCCGAGATCAACCAGCAGATTGGCGATCATAAAGTTGAGCCCCAGGATGATGGTCACCGCCATCACGGGTTGAAAGTCTGAATAGACCGCTGCCGCAACAGCATAATATCCAATGCCCGGCCAATCAAATACGGTCTCTACTAAGATCGTCCCTCCCAGCATCCAGCCATACCTCAACCCAATCATCGTTAAGGTAGGAATGAGTGCATTCTTCAAAGCATATTTGGCTATGATTAATCGCTCAGAAATTCCCTGGGCCTTTTCATTCAGGACAAAATCTCTGTGGAGAACCTCGAGCATCTCCGCCCGGTTGATTCGGGTGATGCTGGCCAGGGCCGGAAAGGAGAGAACAAAGGCAGGAAGAATGATATGGGCAAGGGCGTTCTTGAAGACCACCCAGTTTCCGGTAACCAGGCTGTCGATGAGGAAGAAGCGAGTGACCAAGACGGGGGGATTGATCATCGTATCGAGCCTTCCCCCAATAGGAAGCAGATGAAACTTCGCAGCCAGAAGAAGTTGAAGCATGATTCCCATCCAGAACATGGGAATCGCAACGCCCGTGACAGAAAAGAATCGCGCGCTGTGGTCAATCCATGTGTCTCTGTAAACGGCGGAGAGGACTCCGAAGAGGATGCCGAAGAGAATAGCGAAGCCAATGGAAACGAATACCAGTTCAAACGTAGCTGGCAAAAAAAGCTTGATATCTTCCCAGACCTGATGCCGGGTCCTGATGGACCGGCCCAAATTCCCTTTCATCAAGCCTTTCAGGTAGGAGACGTACTGAACAACGAGCGGCTGGTCCAAACGGAACTCTTTTCGAATGACTTGGACCATCTCTTCAGTGGCATCCGGGCCAGCGGCCAGCTTAGCTGGGTCACCCGGTGCTA
>CAYMTD010000043.1:5347-7066 GCA_964393245.1 uncultured Syntrophaceae bacterium | reverse complement strand
ATCTCGCTCGTAAATCTCATCGGTGAAAAGACGAATCCCTTTACATGCTTTCTGAAAGCCCATTGCCTGTAATAGAGCATGCCAAAAAGCTCGGGGGCATCCTCCATGACCTGGATCTGAATCTGTTCATAAAGTTTCTGCCTTGTTTTCCAGTCAACAGCAGATCGGGCCTTCTCAATCATGTCCCATACCTTCTCATTCTGATAGAAATGAGAACCATAGTACTTTCCCCATGACATCTTGTGGTACTGCACGGCGACCACATCCGGATCATCCAGGATGGGGGTGGTAAAGACAGCCATCAGATCGGGAGACGTCTCCACTTTGGAGGCTCTCGCCACCATATTCGGCCATACCAGGGGAACCATATTCACTTTGATCCCCAACTGAGCCAAATTATCCAGGAGGACGAGACCAATCAGCCTCTCTTCTTCTAATCCCGAGACATAGACGTATTCCAATTCGAAACCGCCGTTCGGATACCCTGCTTTGGCCAGATATTCCTTTGCCTTCTTCATATCCCGGCGATAAACATTTGGACAGGGGATGTGCCCCTTCATTCCCTTGGGGAAGGGACTGTCTTCGAGGATTGCTTTTCCATTGTAGATTTTAATCATCGCCGGGTAGTCAAATGCGTAACAAATGGCTTTCCGGATATTGATATCTTTGGTATAACCCTTTTGCGTATTCATCTTGAGCCCAAAAGTAGTCCATCCTGGATCTTTTGTCACATAGATATCAGGACGCTTCTCAAGTGCATCGAAGTCATCTGAAGTGAGACCCGACACGCCATCTAATTCTCCCTTCTCCAGACCCATTCTTAATGAAGCTGCTTCCCGAATGATCTTATAAATCACCCCGTTAATGTGTTTTGGATTTTCCCATCCTTTCCAGTAGTCCTCTACAGCCTCCAATTCATAAAGGACACCATGCTCCCATCTCTTCTGCCGGAAAGGACCGGACCCCGCGGAATGGTCCTTCATCCATTCCTGACCATAATCGTCTCCTTTCACATTCGCCATTACCACTTTGGGGTTCATGATGTACCACCAAGGCAAGGCCATCTCAAAGGCGGCGTAGGTACTCTTCAGATTGAATTCGATGGTATAGTCGTCGATCACCCGTATCCCGTCTTTGTCGAGAAAGTCCATCAGCATCCAGGCCGGTCCCTTCTTTATGCTAAGGGTCCTTTCAAAAGACCATTTTACAGCCTGGGCCGTTACGGGGTCCCCATTATGGAATTTAGCATTTTTCACCAGCTCAAAGGTCCATTTCTTTCCATCAGCCGACTTCTTCCAAGACTTCGCCAGCCATGGGATGAGCTTAGGCGGATTTCCCACATACTTTAATAGCGCGTCGTAAAGCGACTGTTGAAGCATCCGAGTCGACCAGTCATAATACTGGCTGGGATCTATATTCGGGGCTGGCTGCCTCTCCCCATAGACAAGAATCTTCTTTCCGTCTCTCTTCTCATAACCATAGACCCAGGTGCCGACGAAAAAAGTTAAGATAATAGCCAATGCAAGGATCGTCTGAAAACATCTCTTCCCTCCCATACGTTTATCCTCCTTTCCGATTCATTTCGGGCTAAAGGTTTCTTACTTGCCACTTACCACATTTCTAAAAAACTGAATAACGAATCGGTGTGTCATGCTGGACTTGTTTCAGCATCTCTTTCTGATCAATCAAGTCCCAGACCCTGAACCAAGTTCAGGGTGA
>CAYMTD010000043.1:0-5247 GCA_964393245.1 uncultured Syntrophaceae bacterium | reverse complement strand
TCAGCATCTCTTTCTGATCAATCAAGTCCCAGACCCTGAACCAAGTTCAGGGTGACAGATCACCCTTTTTTAGCAACCTCCTAAATCTTGAATCTTGAAATTTGCCCCCTGCCTACCGCAGGCGGAGCTTTGAAACCTTTGTTTTAGATCACCTCCCTTCCTCATTACTGATTAACTCTTTCACTGTCCGCGCCACCATAGATCGCGCCAGGAGGGTAGGCTTCCCTGTGATCTCCATCACCTTCTTCTTCATCGCCTGAGTATATCCCATGCAGTGCATGAAAATGACATGGGGATCTGCCTTCTTCAAAGCTTCTGCAGCAAGAGAGACCTCATCCTCTGCGGCATAGGGAGAAGCAGCCTTGATGATTATTTTTCCTTTTAATCGGTCATACTTCCCCTTCGCCTGCCTAATCTGATCAGAGAGAGGAATCATCACCCCTATCCTTTCTTTCTCTCCGTCCAGGGCCAATATAGCGTGGTCCACGATCTTCTGCGCTTCGATGAAAAGCCTCTTTGATGAGAACGGAGGGAACAGCCCTGTGCAGATAAAGACGATGATCTCTGCTCCCCTCTCGGAGAGAAGATCGATGCATTTCTGGACCCTCGGTACAATAAATCTTTTTGCAACGACGACCTCCGTGCCATCCGACATACGGGTACAGAGGATGTAATCCTTCCCTCTCGGATAAAACTTCTTCACCTCCTCTAAAGTCAACCCGTCTAATGCACCGGCTTCTAAAATCTCTACATCCACGCCTAAAATCTCTTTCATTTCAGGGACAACGTCAATCCTTGGAGACTGGCCGATCGTAATCATCCCGATCTTTCTGAGAATCATCTCTTTCCCCCAAGCGTTTGAAGGTGGTTCATAGGACCATAAAGGTCTAAGATCTTTTTAAACTCTTCTTCGTCGTAGAATCGACATTGTCCTGCCCCAAATTGTTTAGCCACTTCAATGGAGAACCGGACAACCTCTTCAATATCTACAATATGACTTGCCCCGGTGGCACAACCCGGGACGACCGATTCCGTGGTAATGGCAACTCCTACCACGGGAACTCGCGTGGAGACACAGGGCTGCATGATGCTGTTCAGGTGAAAGAGGTCGTTCCCATAGGGAGTGATATCCTGGGTGGTAATGGCAAACACGGATGGTCCTCTCCCCGTTGTAATTTCCATGATCCGAAGGAGGTCTTCGCTCACTTTCAAAATATAACCTTCTTTTACTGTTGGAGAAATAGCAAAACCCCTCTGATTGATGATTCGGTTCCCTTTGGTGGTATCGATGGAGAGGATTGCATCCATCCCGGGATCAACCTCATGGTCATTTAGGGCTTTCATCTCTACCGGCGATCCCATGAAAGGAACGGGGTCATGGGGGGTTGTTGGAGCGTCAGGGCAGATATGCGTTCCCACAATCACATCTCCTGGTAGAATATCTCCCTGTTTCCTCATATCTGCCAATTTAAGCGCGATGGAAAGGGAAGCAATGGCTCCATCCGCATCGGAAACGAGGCCAATCATTTGGGGCCGTGCGCCAACTCCTCCCAACCGCCCAATCACACCGAGGGTAGGTGCTTTCCCTCTGGATTTTTTCCCCTTCGATCCCGGAATCCGGATCTTGATCGAATCCGTCTTCCCTTTTTCTCCCCGGATGGGAACCGCCTCCACATCGTCGATTCCTCTCTTCTTGAAGAGCGAGGCTACCCTTTCCCCGTTTGCCTTCGGACTATCAAGAAGTTCGTAAATCTCAATCACCTGTTTGAGGGCCATGCTTTTTCCTTTCCTTAACTGTTTGCCAATTTCCCACCTCTTTCAAATTCCGCCACCCGCAAGGATGGTTGGGTTGAAGAAGATTTCGAGCGGAACCTTTATTCATTCGGCTGCCATGGCATAACTCTGCTTAAACACATGAGTACTCATTCCACGGAAGATCACCCATACCGTCAAAACGATCCGCATTCGAAAGCTTCGGAAACCCAGCCATCCTTGAAGGGGGGCACTCATTTTTTCCCACCCCCAGGTGACAAAGGGGGATTGTCCTCAAACAATTTTAATGACCTGCTCCATGGGTATATAGGGAGTGTCGAAACCAAAATGTTTTGGAGAGACCAGATCGATCGCCTCGTCTGTTCGCCAGAAGGGATGGCAGGGAATGCCAAAGATGACGATCTTTCTACCCTCTTTCATATTTGAATTGGTAATGGGTCTTCCTGCTTTGGCATCAAGGATACAGATAAGATCAGGGGTGAGGACATAGGGTTTTCCATCCAGCCAGGAAAGGAGGTTTTCATTCTTAAGCCATACTTTCAATTCATGCCCTTCATACCGATCTTCTCCTCGAACCGTTATCGTCCCCCACAGGAATCCGTCCCGATCTTCCCATTTGAATTGATCTACTATTCCCCGAAAGAACTCAACTCCTCCGGAGGCCCGAATGACAGCCTGGACAGGGTCTTCATGCTGTTCCTCAGCCCCTCTCAAAGCCCTTCCTATTTCGATGGCCTTGGTCACCCCTCCCGGGATAATCGTTCTCTTAAAAAGGTCTCCCTTGACCGGACATCTTACGGCCGTCGTCCCCCCTCCCACAACAGCCATTGCTCTTGCAATCTTTTCAGCATAATCGAAACTGGCCACTTTCCTGACTAAAACCGAATTCCCTTTCATATCTGTGAGAACCATTGGAGTAATCGGAACATTGTGGACGGTATAGGTCTGCATCATCAATTCGGGTTTCGCCCTGCCAATGGTATCTGCATCTACGAAAGGAACTCCCGCCAAAGCTCCTAAAATAGCAGCAACAGGGGTGTTGTATCCACCCAATTCCACGGGCACAGTCGCATAAACCTTCTCTGAGAGAGCTTCCTCCAATGCCTTGAGACCGGTCAAAAGAGGTCCCTCTCTCGCGATCATCTTTGTACAATATTCTTCCAATTCCATGGTCTTTTCCTTTGATGGGGCGATAGAACCGACCATGGCAGGGTGAACTACGATCTCATCATCCGGCACCTCATCGACCGAGATCAGCTTGATCTCCTTTCCCATTTCCAAAAGCTTCTCTAATATGAAAAGGCCGAGTTCCGGGGATCCCCCTCCCCCTGTTCCAAGTACAGTCGTGCCGAGACAGAGATCGGTAATGTCAGTCTTATTCAAAACCCTTGCCATCTTGGACTCCCAAAAGTAACCCCCCCATTTTATCAACATCTTCAATCTTGTCAATTCACAAGTCAGCTCGATTTCATCTTATTGCTTCCTTTTTGGCCACCACTATCTAAGGCATCTTGTAAGCGCTTTTTGCAAATCGATAGGCCATGTCTAAGATCATCTCGTGGGCATCATCGAGATCCACGAGCCCCCGAACAACCAGTCCTGCTATCCAATCCGCGCCGACACAACGCCAGAGATCGTAGCGTGCAGGAATGGAAGGAAACGCCCGGGTATCATCGTTGAATCCCACCGTATTATGAAGCCCTGCCGTCTCCATGACTTGATCGAAGTATCGCTTCATGCCGTTGATGCTATCATGAAACCACCAGGGCGGCCCCAGTTTCCTAGCCGGATAATGGCCCGCCAGCGGGGCAAGCTCCCGTGCGTAGGTCGATTCATCCAATGTAAAAAGGATCAACGTCAGCCGGGTATCCAGGCCATATTTATTCAAGAGCGGTCTCAGATTGTGAGTAAACTCGCTTTGAGTGGGGATATCCGCCCCCTTGTCAGAGCCAAAGCGTTGGTAGATCAGGTCATGATGGTCCCGGACGGCGCCAACGTGGAGCTGCATCACCAGTCCATCGTCGATGCTCATCCGAGCGAATTCCATGATCATGTGGCCAGTAAATCGGCGTGCATCCTCGGGGGCCGTCCTGTCCTGGAGGGCACGCTGAAAGATGGCCTCCGCCTCCATGGAACTGAGCTCTACCGTGTAAGCCGACTCCGCCGCATGGTCGGTAGCTTTTGCTGCCATGGTTTTAAAGAAGGCCCGTCGCCCTTCAAGGGCTATGATAAATTTCTGGTAAGAATCGACAGCGATTCCGCTCACCTCACTGAGTTTTTTGATGTTGTCGCGCCAATGAGGATGCAGCAGGTTCGTGACCGCATCGGGCCGGAAAGTAGGCCGTACGTTCCCATCCCAATTGGATTTGCGGATGGCTTGGTGATAGGACAAGGAGTCTGTAGCTGCATCCGTTGTGCACATGACCTCGATGTTGAAGCGCTTAAACAGAGCGCGGGGCCGAAACTCGGGTAATTTGAGCTTGACCTCAATCTGATCATAAATGGATTGTGCGTTTCCCCCGGTCAATTTCTCCTCGATGCCAAATACACTGTTTAATTCATCGGCCAACCAGACGCCCGTGGGCGTACCGCGGAAAAGGTAGAAGTGATCGGCAAAGATCTGCCAGACCTTACGGTGGTCCTTCTCGGTAGGGCCTCCATCTTTCCTCGGGACTCCCAGGTTTTCGAGGGGAATGCCCTGGGAATAGAGCATCCGGAAAACGTAATGATCGGGAATGATAAATAGATCCGCAGGGGTGCCGAAAGATGCGTTCTCGTCAGCAAGCAGACGTGGGTCCACATGCCCGTGGGGACTGACGATGGGTAAATGAGCCACCGACCCGTACAGTTCGGCTGCAATGCTTCGCTGCGTTGGGTCAGGGTTGAAATAACGGTCTTCAGGGAGATGCCATTCTTGATAGCCATCCATCGGGATCCCTCCTGTTCTCATAAATTAGGGGCTATGTGAACGAATCGAAAATGTTACTATCGCGATTATAAACTATCCCGATGAGATAGGGAAGTTTTTGTGCTCGAAGGAGACGGAGTGAGCTTCACAATTTTCGGGGTTTGTGTTAAGGTCACTGCATGTCGGAGAGACAGGACAACTCATTTTAAACCTTTAAGAATATGTATAAAAGGAGACAAAAATGAAAATGGAACATGTGGCATTAAATGTTTCCGATCCCGTGGCCATGGCCGCATGGTATAAAGAACACCTGGGATTCGAGATTGCGAAGGGAATGACCACACCCCCCTACACCACGTTTCTAAGGGAGAGCACAGGCGTCATGATGATCGAGGTCTATTGAAACCCGCCGGATCAAGTGCCTTCCTACTTCGACATGAATCCTCTTCAGCTCCATCTGGCCTTCGTCTCGGCAGATCCGGAAGCAGACAAATCGAGATTACTTGCGGCCGGCGCCACGCTCGCCAAGGATGAACATCTTCCCGATGGTTCGCACCTGATCACCC
>CAYMTD010000042.1:2975-10936 GCA_964393245.1 uncultured Syntrophaceae bacterium | reverse complement strand
CAAAAAGCTCCAGTTCCCACCAGCCTTCATGGGGGTAAGAATAACACGCAGCCAGCTCCCAGGCTGGGTGAGTGCCGATCACTATAGCTTGAGGCATAGAAATTCCGGAAGACTTATATTGGGCGAAGAACTTACTGGCCGTGGGGGTGACAAAGGAGGTGACCATCTCATTTCGACCGAGGACACCACATCTTGGGAACATGGCGTTATACTGGTCCGTTACTGGATTGCGGTGGACAGCAAAGCCGGTTGTATAGGGATAAGGGTCAATCGCTGTATGTCGAACTACTGGCAGCAGACCCAGGTCAACCTCCTGCCCTGTCAGGACGCGTTCCTGACAGGGAGCGTTTTCGACTTCCCTGAGGGGAGCTGGTCCCTTGCGAATGACTTCAGCGAGTCGCTTGACGACCTCCTTGGGCTGACATCCGAGCACTCGGGCCTGGGCCTTTCGTGTAGAGAAAAGTCTATCAACCAAGCGAAACCCGGGGTATCCTTCGATTTCGTCGAAAACGATGGTGTCATCGGCCTGAGCTATGAGCGCTCCGATATGGTCAAGTTTCACAGGCTTCTTGATCTCGATATACTCACCCCGATGGGCCTCCAGAAATGAATGCAGATCCATCTTCATTTTGTATTTACTCCTTTCCGATGTTATCGAATCTTGTCTCGATGCTTTCCGGTCCTGTATAAAGGCTTGTAAAAAAGATGATCGCTAAAGGTCCAGAGACGATTAAGAACCGGGAAGTTCCTAACAAACCATCTTATCATTGTATGGCTGATTCCAGGCTTCTTGTTGAATGGACAGACATTGACGCACTGGTAGCAATCGATATGGTACATCCCTTTATCTGTCTTGGTCCCATTTTTATACCAGTACCGAAGGCATTTCTCACCGTCAAGAGGCCATTTCAGGAGACCTGGATTGGTTGAGGGGGTTCGAGCCTTATGAGTCCTTTTCCCGTAGAGGATGGCCTGCGATGGGCAATACTCAGCACATTTATGGCAACCCTCGCAGAATTCTGTCACCCCAAAATCTATGGGGGCAGTTGGTTTGAGGGGAAGATCAGTGAGTACCTTGCACAATCTTATCCTCGGTCCAAATTCTGGTGTGATGAGTGCCCCGAGTCGACCTAGTTGTCCAAGACCTGCATCCACAGCCAGCGGGACGCTCAGAGCTGTGTCATTCCCACACGCAATGGCTCTGTAGCCTAAGGAAGCGATAAATTTGGCTAAGGAGGGGGCTAAAAAGGCCATCTTCGAATAACCCAGCCCGGCTGCAGCACTTGCCTTTGCAGTAGGAGCATGTCTGACATAGTCGTAATTCGTTTCGATTGCCATCACCACCGCATACTTGATTGAAGGAGGAATCATTTTATCGAGATCTATTTCTTTATGGCCATAACGTTCCCATCCGGGTTGATACACCCAGTTTCGATTCAGTTCGGTTATCCCTACGAGGCTTGCACCCAGAAATAATGCCGCATCTTTAATAACCTCCGACATCTCGGAAGGATCATTAACAACCATTCTTTCCGGCCTCCATGGCAAAAAGATGGTCTCCGGACCCCAATACCCTTCCCAATCATAAAAACAGCCCAACTTCTCTGAAAGTGGAGGCCTTGTCCAATTGCCTGTATGACAATTGGTTGCCATGGCACAGTGAAATCCAGCGGTTCGGAACGAGAGATCTACCTGTGTATATCCTGGTTCATCGCGGGGAACAAAACCCCCTTCACCGATCACCGGGACAAGGGTTTCAAGAAAGGATTCCTGCCACCCACCCGGTGGCACATATCCCCGAGAGAGGGGTGTGTTTTTTTCATCATATCTTGAGAGCGGTTCGATAATATCCTTTAGGTAACCTGGCCCGGAGAGCTCTTTGATCCCTCGCCGTCTGAAATATCTCCCTCTTATGCATACAGCAACGGACATATCATCCTTAATGAACCGTCTGTCCCATTGGCGTTGTGACGCAATTTGTTATGAACCTACATCTTCCAGATAGTCGAGCCTTACAACCTTATATTCACACGTCAGCCTTCTTCCTAAACGGGAGTCGATAAGTTCGGCACGAAAGGAACTCCCATAGATGATTTCGTTCGTCACGATGGGAATCGTGCCAGAATAGATGACCAGCCCATCAGCCTGGCCATCTATTAATTTAGATTTGACCCTATCCATGAGATCAGTTGCAGAAATAATGGTACTCAAGGGTGCCTTTTGATACGGAATCCAGTCCTCTGCTTCAGTCGGTTTAGTCCAGCCCTGGATCAGAAGATCATCCCAACCCGATTCCACCTCCTCATATCTCCAAACCTCTGGAGAGATCACATTCTGACAAACCTGCTTCGATTTAACGATGCTGTATCGCTCAAGATCCCTATCCGTATGATCGCTTCCGACACCCACCAAAACGTTTTCACCATCGAAAAGAAGGACGAACTCTGCCTCCCCGGAAGTTCGAGGGCCCACCACTTCTATCTGTTTTGCTGTTGTAATGTTGTGACTCAAGACAGGGAAGAAGATAGGAACTGAAGATGGAGGTGGAATCCCTTCTCGGTACAGCTCCTCAATATGTGCCTTGACCGTCTGCAAATCCCTGCCCACGTAGCCCGCATTGACCATTCGCTTAACTGGAAATTGCAAGGGGATTGAACGCTCTTGAGTCACCAGCTTCAATTCAAGCACCTTCATAACATCCCCCACAATTTAGCCCTTGAGAAGAGTTGGTTGGAAGGGATAATGCGGGGCCTTCAATGGAAATATGTGGCATGTTCAACCTCCTCTTTTATTAAGTTTGAAAATAATGGATTTCCAGAAGGAGACATCCCTCCTCACTGCGAAAGGGGCCATGCGGCACATGAGGGGGGCGACAGGCATAGGTGAAAGGACGGAATGTCTCTCCGCCTACGGTCAGGGTCCCTGCAACTTGAAATACTTCTTCCCAGTAATCGTGCTCAAAGGGTTGAGTGGTGTGAGCTCCGGGTTGGAAGCGGAGGAGCCGTGTTCGAGAACCTTTTTTCTGTTCTTCATCCAGGCGACCGGCCAAAATTTTTTGTTCAATCCCTTGGGGATAGCCCGGAGGGGTTTCCCACCCAGAAGAGAGGTCCAAAGTAAAAAATTCCAAATGTTCCTTAAGCATAATGAATCTCCTTTTAACCAATTGTTCTTCGCTTCATCTGAAAACTCTGTCATTTAAAAAACTAAAATCTCTCCGCGCGGTCTCAACGAGACTGATATCTACTTCTGCTGTGATCATGCACTCCTCTTCCCCGCCTTCGGCCACGACCCCACCATATGGATCGATAAACATACTATGACCGGCATATTGGTTTCCCCTATCAACGCCCGCACAATTACACGAGAAGAGAAAAGCCAAGTTCTCGTGGGCCCTGACCCGATTGAATAGGACCCACGCCTCCTGTCGTGAACGAGGCCAGGCAGAGGCAACTAAAAAGAATTGGGCCCCGTGATCCACCATCTTTCGATAGAACTCCGGAAACCGAAGATCATAGCAGGTGGACAGGCCTGCCTTTCCCCAGGGTGTTTTGGCAACAATCACTTCAACTCCGGGTTTCAAGAGCCGTCTCTCCTCGGACTGGTATCCGAAAAGATGGATCTTGCGGTACCGAGCGATAATTTGCCCTTGAGGGCCAAGAAGAAGACTGGTGTTAAAGAGATCATGACCTTCTCTTTCTACCATGCTCCCCATCAAAATATGGGAACGAAGGCCGGCGGCCTTTTCTTGCAATGCCTTTACGGTCGGCCCATCAATGGGTTCGCTGTCGTTCCAATAACGCTCGAATGAGAAATAACCGCACGTCCATATCTCCGGAAGCAAAATAAGATCACTCCGCGGAACCTCCCCAAGCAACCTAAGGATGTATTCAAGGGTCTTTTCCTTGGGTCTATCTATAATTTCAAGCTGAATGCTCGTTATCCGCATCAATCATCTTCCCTCCGAAGAACCACCCACAATGTCTCCCCTTTTCTATCACGCTGGGGTCAAAGAGTTCTTATCCAGAAAGGATCTTAATGTTTCACCCCACACCCAAGAAGCCTCGAGCGCTCTCCTTCTCCTCCCAGGTAGGCGTCACGAAGAGCTTCACTCTTAATAAGGTTTTGGCTGCTATTGGACATCACAATCCCCCCCGTCTCCATTACGTATCCCCGATCTGCAATTTGGAGGGCCTTCAGGGCATTCTGCTCGACGAGAAAAATGGTAATTCCAGCCCTGTGCAAATCTGTGATGATGGAGAAGATCTCCTTGACCAAGATCGGTGACAAGCCTAATGAAGGTTCATCCAGCATCAGCAGCTTGGGCCGTGAAAGGAGTGCCCTCCCGATGGCCAACATCTGTTGTTCACCACCCGAAAGCACATCTGCTGAAAGATGTCTCCTCTCCGCTAAGAGCGGAAAACGGTGAAAGACTTCCTCAACATCTTTTTTGACCGATGATTGATCTGATCGAGCGTACGCTCCCATCAACAAATTTTCATACACGGTCATGTGTCTTAGGATGTGACGCCCTTCCGGCACAAGGACCAATCCCCGCCTGACCCTGGCCGCGGAAGACTTGAGTTCAATGCGAATGCCATCGTATTCAATAAATCCAGAATTGGGTCTAAGCAGTCCACAGATCGTCTTCATCAGGGTTGTCTTACCTGCGCCATTGGCTCCGATGAGGGCAACAATCTCTCCCGTTTCAACTTCTAAAGCTACCCCTCTCAAAACTTGGATCCTGCCATAGCCAGCTTCGAGGTTAAACACCCTAAGCAACTCTATTCCTCCCTGCCAAGGTATGCCTCTATGACCTGTTCGTTCGCTCGAATCTGGCCAGGAGTCCCCTCGGCAATTTTTTGACCGAAGTTGAGGACAAAGATATGGTCGCAGAGCTCCATAATGACCCTCATATCATGCTCAATAATTAAAATAGTCATTCCCAGTTCATGGATCTTATTTAAGGTTTTCAGTAATTCGTTTGTTTCCTGAATGTTCAACCCAGCAGAGGGCTCATCGAGCAATAGAAGTTTGGGTCGCAATGCGAGCGCCCGGGCGATCTCGACCTTCCGTTGAATCCCGTAAGGAAGGATCGAAGCTTTCCGGTGTCTCACTTCCCAGAGTCCCAAGAGGATCAAGATCTCCCTGGCCTCATCCCTCAGATCCCTCTCTCGAGTTCGAGTGAACGGAAAGATTCCTCTTGTGTCCGATCGGGGTCGAAAGCCTTGACCGACCATCACATGTTCCCATGTTGTCATGTTTTCAAATAGCCGAATAGTCTGAAAGGTCCTGGCCAGGCCCAATCGAGTAATATGGTACGGTTTCAACCGAGTCAGGTCCACTTCCTCTGATAGGATAGAACCCTTCGTACAAGGATAGACACCTGTAATGAGGTTGAATACTGTGGTCTTGCCAGCCCCATTAGGCCCTATCAGACCACAAATTTGCTCTTTATGAACTTTAAGACTCAGGTTATTTACAGCTAAGAGTCCTCCAAAATTCTTACTCACCCCGGTCAAAGTGAGGATAGGCTTCCCGCTCATAGATGCCTCTTCCTTTGACCTGGCAGCCAAAAATCGAATCGGAGAATTTCTCTGGTCAAAAGGCCGTAAGGCCTGGCGATCATAATCCCGATAATCATCACGCCAAAGAAAGCCCCTCGCCAGTCATGCAAAAACCTCAGAAACTCAGGCAGTAGTGTAAAGACCCCTGCCCCGAAAACCCCGCCCCAAAAGGTAAGCATTCCTCCCATGATCACAAAAAGGACCATGTGGATTGACTTCCAGACATTGAAGAATTCCGGCTCCGTATAAAGATAATAATGGGCATGCAACCCCCCTGCGATGCCAGCGACGAAGGCACCCAGACCAAAGGCGCTGACCTTCAGACGGACAATATTGATTCCGATCAGTTCGCTCACTGTATCATCATCGTGGGTGGCCAACATGGCAAGCCCCAATCTCGATCGGGAGAGGAAAAAGAAGAAGAGGAGAAAGAATGCGACCCAACTCCAAATCCAGAGGATCGAAATGGGGGTGTCCCCAATGCCGCGAAATCCATAAGCTCCGCCGGTCACATGACCCAAGAAATTCATAAAAAAATTCCTCACGATCTCTCCAAACCCGAGTGTGGCCATAGCAAGGAAAACCCCTCTAAGTCTGAGGGCTGGGAAACCCACGAGTACGCCAAAGATCCCGGCAATAACTCCTCCCGTCACTAGGGACGGAAAGAGGGGGAGATGGAGATGGACGGTGAGGATAGCGGACACATAAGCCCCGATAGCCATGAAACCTGCATTCCCCAAGGAAAGCTGACCCGTTGCCATCGGTGAATACACACTCAGGGCAAGCAGGATGTTGATTCCTAAAGCCGAGAGCAGATCCAGATAGTAAACACTCACAATCAGATCCTCTCCCTTTCAGGGTGAATCATTCCGAGAATTCCTTGTGGTCTTATGACGAGGGCGAGAAAGAGAGCCCCGTACACGGCAAAATCCTTTGCCGGTGCCCCGAGGTATGCCACACTGAGGACTTCTATGATGCCAATCATCAATCCTCCCACAATGGCTCCTCTGATATTTCCCATGCCTCCCACAATCATGGCCGCGATTCCTTTGATCCCCGGCTCCATACCCATAAAAGGTGAAACGATGGAGAAGCTTAACCCAAAAAGGATGCCACTCGCTCCGGCAAGGGCTCCGGAGACAAGAAAGGTAGTCGAAATAATGAGATTGGAATCGACACCCAAAATGCTGGCCGTCTCTATGTTCTCAGCCACGGCACGCATGCCCCGTCCGATTCTTGTCCTCTGGATGAAAAGGTCTAACCCCACCATCAAAAAAACAGCGGCAGCAAAGATGATCAGTTGTGTGGATGGAATGAGAAGAGGTCCGACATGAAAATCAATGGGCTCCATCCATTGTGGAAACTGGGACCTCTCGGTTCCCCATAGATTTTCGGCCGTGTTTTGAAAGAGGATGGAGAAGCCGATCGTGCTGAGCAGAGGCACTAAAGGCGGAGCATGCCGAAGGGGTCGGAAAGAAAATCGCTCAATAACCAGGCAGGCACATCCCGTACAGATGATGGCAAGGAAGAAAGCCAAATAAAGCGAAAGACCTAGCTTAACGAACGTCAGTCCGAAAATAGCTCCAAGCATGAATACCTCACCGATGGCAAAATTAAGCATGTTCAGCACGCCCATCAACAAGGTGAAGGAGATCGCTATTAAGGCATAGGTACTGCCAAGCATGACGCCGTTAAAAAGCTGCTGTAAGAACACCTCTTTCCCTCTTTCAATCGATTCTGTTTTATTAATTAGTTCGCTTTGGCCGTTACTGGAAAATCAAGATCAATCCCCCCTTAGGCAGTGAATTGGATTACCTGCCCCATGTCTTTGTCTCAGGGGGCATCTCTATCTTTTCAGGGAGGGGGGTCCTTTCCCAGCTGATTCTCTTTCCGAAGAAAATCAGGGTAATCCAGTAAAGCACCCTTCGGGCAACCACGGATCGCGAGGCAGCGAAAAAACTAACCTTATGTACCAACGACCGCGGCTTATTCCATGGACACACCTTCAAACACATCGTACATCCAAAAGTATTGCCACCCGTTACCCAGAAATTGAAGCATCGATCCTGATCGTGAGGCCATTTCCTGTATCCTCGTATCACAGCCTTTTCTTTGCCCAAGGCCTGGCTAGGACAGTTGATCTCACACAAGCTGCAATTTTCGCATAGATCTTGAACACCGATATCTACAGGTTTATCCTCGATCAGCTCCAAATCAGTCGTCACCGTGGCCAGCCGAATCCGGGGGCCATATTTCTGAGTGATGAGAAAGTCATGTCTTCCTTGCTCACCGAGGCCGGCATCAATGGCATGGGGAACATGACAGAGCTGTTCATTTCGCAAATGGTGCGCTCGAGCAGAGTAACCCAGTTGTCTGATATAAGCGGCCAATGCGCAG
>CAYMTD010000042.1:0-2875 GCA_964393245.1 uncultured Syntrophaceae bacterium | reverse complement strand
ATGGTGCGCTCGAGCAGAGTAACCCAGTTGTCTGATATAAGCGGCCAATGCGCAGGCGATCTGGGCAAGCTCGTAGTAGGTCTTCCCAATCTCGGCCAAACTCTCATCATTCTTCTCGGTCAGGGTGGCTTGTATCCGGTCAAAATTCATCTCCTTTCCAATGACGATTGCATACTTGTGTTTTAGATCAATCGGCTTGGTGACCGCTGGCCCGACTTCCAGCTTTGACTCTTCATAGGAAAAGCCTTCACTATAGGTGAAGTCCTCTTTGACTGTGGTGACACCCACAATATCAGCTCCAACGTATCTGGCTACCCTTTTTACCTCTCCTGTGATCTCCTGGGGAGAAAAATCTTCCCTTTTTTGGGGGTTGACCTTTCCTTCTGCAAGATTTCTCAGGCCCATCACCATTGTCCAATAGATGCCGAAGAACGGATCTCGGCTCTGGAGGGCCCATCTCTGCTTCCCCTTTTCTGGGCCATATCCTCCCACATGGGCAATATTAAAGGCAGTATCTTTCTGGTTGAACCTCTCTGGCTTACCCTCCTTCATCCCCTTTGTTCCGGAGAGGGCCTTAGGATTTCGTCCAAGCGGAATAAAGATGGATAACGTAAAAAGGGTCAGGATCACCCCGAGGACGATCTGAATTGTTTGAACCACATTGCCTAATAGGAAGCCCTTCACCCTGGCCCATGCATAGAGTCCAAGGCCGACGGTCATTATCAGGGAGAGAATGAACCCTAATATTCCGGCTCGGCGCGCCTTTTCCCTGAAGGAACTGATGGCAAACCAGAAGGTGAAAAGGATATAGATGGACACTAAAACAAATAGGAAATAGAACATATTCGCACCTCGCTGAAATTTTCCCCCTGTTCCCGCAAATTTGATTTGCGGGAACAGGGAGGAGTTCATTTGACAAGAACCCATTCACCGTCTTGGGCCTTGACCACATATACTTCTCTTACAGCATCCCCGTCTTTATTGAATTCAATTTCGCTCGCCACTCCTGGAAATCCTTTGAGGTCGGTTAATCCTTTCATAATCAGTTCGCGATCCTTGGCCAAGTCCTCAGGTTTATTCGTGATCCCCATCTTCTTCATCACGTGTGCAAACATGTAGATACCATCGTAAACATTGACATCAAACTGCAATGGCTCGGGAGGATCAAACCCTCTCTTTTTAGCCCTCTCAACATAATCCTTTGTAAACTTCTTAACTTTCTCCTTGGGCATCCAGTGGTAAAACTCAGATGAAGTATAGACTCCATCTGCTGCCTTCCCAGCCCTTATCGGAAAAAGAAAATGCATCAGTGGATTTCCGCCCACCATCGGTTGGTTAACTTCTTGTCGGCGGGCTTCTTTAATAAACGTCACGCCGTCCATATAGATCCCTCCAAAAACAATACCATCAAATTTAAAACCTTTGAGTCTGGTGACTTGAGGTTTCATATCAAAATCACCGGTTTGGTAGGTGACATATTTACCTTCGTTGACAATCTCAAGACCTAACTTCTTGCAAACCCCTGGCAAGACCTGGGTCCCCAGAGCAAGACTGACCGCATCCTTTGCATCATGGACGATGGCCACGGATCTAATATTGTAGTGTCCCTTCCATTTGGTGATTGCAGGTATGGCCAGCCTGAGTTCATCAATCTTATTACGAAAGGCATAGGGCCGATTGGCTGCAGCCACTCCGGGTTTTGAGGAAGCCTGAACCATCATCACGACTCCTATCTTATTCCCTACAGGGAAAGCTACCTCACATTCGGAACTAGAGAATGGACCCAAAATTGCATGTACTTTGTCATCAGTGGCGAGCTTCCGGACGATTCGGGTAGCCTCGTCCGGCTTGCTAGCCGTATCGTAAATCACTGATTTCAGAGGCATGCCATTTACTCCTCCTCCAGCATTGATCTCTTCAATGGCCATTTCAACTGCGATGATATTCCTTTTACACCAATCCGCCCACACTCCTGTCAGTCCGAAAGCAACCCCTATCTTGATGGGCTCTGCTGCACGGGCAACTGCGAAACCTGACAAAACTCCCACCATCATCACAAACAAAATAAAAAATATCTTCCTAACCCTCATAACGTAACCTCCTTTCTCGCCGAAGCGTATTGCGAACCCTGTTCCCATTGGGTCCGTTTAGAAGTTAAGACATTCAAGATAGTGATAGAGACTTGTATATCCTACTTTCAAAATCTAAAAATTTTCCAGCAAGTATTTTTCAGTTGTATCTAAATGGTAATGGATGGACTCAACGGCTTTCCCTTTATCCTTTCTTTTAATGGCTTGAAGGATAATTTGGTGCTCATTGATCACTTCCTGGATCCTCTCCTTACGGGCCAGGGCCTTCCCACCAAATATGGAAATGAGATTCCTAATGTTTTGCATGATCGATTCTAAGAGAAAATTGTTGTAACGATGAACTAAACTCATATGAAAATCTTTATCTGCCTCAAGGAAACCGTAGGTATCGCCTTTCTCCTTGGCTCTTTCAATCATCAATTTCAAACTATCTTCTAACTGTTGGACATCCAGTTTTGTTAATGAGCCGACTAACCGTTCAATGACGTAAGACTCGATGATTTTACGCGTCTCAAAAAAGTCTTTGATCTCTTTCTCTGAAAACTCCTTGATCTTGAAACCCTGCCCCTGAACAGAAATAAGGCAGCCCTCTTTCGTCAACTGAAGAAGGGCTTCCCGGACCGGTGTTCGAGATACCCCCAGGATCTCTGCAAACTGATTTGCGGAGTACATGGTATTGAATTTTAGTTGCCCCGTGATGAGAAGATTCTTAATTTCTTTATAGGCCAGTTCGTTCAAAGTGCTGGGTCGTTTTATGGGGTTAATGTTTTGCATAACTGAACCTT
>CAYMTD010000041.1:0-10980 GCA_964393245.1 uncultured Syntrophaceae bacterium | reverse complement strand
GGGGTCGAGTTCAACATAGTTCACCCGGGTGACGGGATACTTCAGGATTTCCTGAATTATTCCTCCTGCACCCCCGCTGAGGATCAAGATAGACTTGGGTTTTTCATGAAAGAGCATGGGGAAATGGACAAAGTCCTCAATGGAGGCGAGGTCGGGAATGGGAGTCGTGATCGAAGGCACCCCGTCCGTAAAGAAGGTATATTGTTCCCCTCTCTTCGTCACCGTGATATTTCCGTAGATAGAATTCTCATTGTGAATGACGTGAAGCTCTTTCCACTGAGAGCGAACGGAGGAACGGTGAATCGCGCTTGAAGTTTGAGGCAGGAGGCTATAGGCAAAGACGAAGGAAAGAAGGCCGGATAAAATCCAGAGAAAAGTTTGAAGGGGGTGTCTCAAAGAACGGGGAGTAGGCCACAGGAGGACTACTGAGACCGATGCATTCAGTAGGGAAACCAAGAAAGCGATTTCAAAAGAATTGAAATACTGAATTAAAAGGAAGGTCACGCCTAAACCGCCGATGATGGAGCCGACGGTCTCAAGGACATAGACCTTTCCCACAGAGGATGCGTCCTGTCGAATGGTTTGCGCGTAGATTTTACACCCACAGGTGAAAAGAGCGCCGTGGGAGATGCTTACCAGAAGAAGGGTCAGAAATGAAGAATAAAGAATGGGGGCGAACCCCAGCCCTTCCCCCGGGGTGATAAGGAGAAGGTTCTTGAATATCCTCGAAAGATAGATGGCAAAGGGTAGGGCCAAAGAAAAAATTAACTGGAAAGAGACATAGATCTCTATCTTCTTCGTCGTTTCAACCGTTTTCCCAACAACGAAAGAACCAATGGCCTCAAGGATCAACCAGTTGGCTAAGATCATTCCAAGGGTGAGTTCGTTACCGAAAAAAGAGATGAGAAGTTCCCTCAACAGGATGATCTGTGCCGTCGTTCCACTGATACCCATAATGAGGAGGGAAAGTTTAAGGGAGAGGGTTTTCATATTCTAATTTCTTATCAATATATTTTTCTATTGTAAAGGATCTGATGGGTAATTTCCCGTAACTTTCTTTTGGCAAATTTGGTAAAGAGGGAACTGTAATAATAGCTCTTCGAAAGAATCCCTGGGGCCATTCCCGTGAAAACGGGAATCCCGGGCAGAAACGATATCTGGATTCCTGTTTCCGTTGGAATGACAGACTGATAGCACCGTTCTTTTTAAAGGTTTCTTAGGGGATGGAGGTTTATTTTGGTGATTTGAGCATTGGGGCTTGAGATTTAGTTGGGATTTGGATTTTGGGATTTGAAATTTGAGATTCAAATGACAAGGTATTTCTTGACAATTTCTTCATTCTGCCAGATCTCTTCCATGGCCGCTTCATACTGGACCGCTCCTTTTTCGAGGATGTAGCCCCGATCGGAAGTCTTTCGGCAAAATTTGAGATTCTGGTCAGCGAGTAGAATGGTGACCCCTTCGCCTCGGATTCGGTTTAGGACTTCAATCAGATTCTGTACGATCAGGGGTGCAAGACCCTCGGAGGGTTCGTCGAGGAGGAGAAGGTCTGGATTTTTCATGAGGGCCCGACCCATGGCAAGCATCTTCTGCTCTCCCCCGCTCAGGTGAATCCCTTTCCGTTCTTTGAGATCAACAAAGGTAGGAAAGAGATCGTAGATTTTTTCAAAAGTCCATTGGATCTTGCCTTTTCTGGAGAGCCGGCGCGCGAGTTCAAGATTCTCGAAGAGAGTAAGGTCAGGGAAGATCCTCCGGTCATCGGGCATATAGCCAATTCCCATATTGGCGATTTGAAAGGGAGGTCTTCCTGTGATATCCGAGTCGTTCAAATAGATCTTGCCCGCCCGCGGAGGAGTCAGTCCCATCACAGAACGAAGCGTGGTTGTCTTTCCGACGCCATTGCGGCCAAGAAGACAGACCACTTCTCCCTCCCGGATGGAGAGAGAAACTCCTTGCAGCACATGGCTCTGGCCGTAAAAGGTGTCGATTTCCTCGACCTTCAGGAGAGGACGGGCGCGTTCAGAGATCATCGTTTCTCCCAATAAATCTCTTCTCCCAGGTAAACCTTCCGTACATCCTCATTTTTTTTGATCGCTTCAGGTGCTCCATCGGCAAGGATCTGGCCCCGATGCATTACCATGATTCGGTCCGAAAGGGAGAAGACGATATCCATGTCATGCTCGACAATCACGAAAGTGGACTGTTTTTCTTTAGATAACCTCCGGATATTTTCTAACACCTTCACTCGCTCCACCGGGTTCATTCCCGCTGTGGGTTCGTCGAGGAACAGAAGTCTCGGCTCAGAAGCCATGGCCAGGCCAATTTCAAGTAACCGTTGATCTCCGTGCGACAGTGTTCCGGCGGGAAGGCCTTTCTTATCCGCCAGCCCGATTTCAATCAAGAGTCTTTCAACCCTTTGATTCACATCAACATGGTAAGAAGTGGGTCTGAAGAATTTCAGACTCCGATCGAAAAAGGAAAAGACCGGAATTTGGAGGTTTTCATAGACGGAGAGTTTAGGAAAGATATTCATGATCTGGAAGGACCGACAAATCCCCTTCTTCACCCTCTTGTGAATTGGCAAATGGGTAATCTCTTCATCGCGGAAAAAGACTTTACCTGAATCAGCCGGGATATTCCCAGTGAGAAGATTAATGACAGTCGTTTTACCTGCCCCATTCGGTCCAATGATGGAGGTAAGCTTCCCTTCCTCGATTCGGAGGTCGATGTCGTCAGCAGCACTGACCACTCCAAAATATTTTCTAAGTTTCTCTGTTCGGAGAAGTTCCACCATTCGCTAACACCTTTTTCATTTTCTTCTTAAGAGAGGATAGACTTGCTCAGTTAAGAAGATTACGATCCCCCCACGAAATACGAGGACGAGCAAGATGACAATGGAGCCAAACCAGATCAACCAGTATTGCGTAAACCTGACGATGATATCTTTAATTAGATAAAATAGAAGGGATCCGACAATGGGACCGGAAAAGGTGTGTATTCCACCCAGAAGGGTGACTAACACAGGTTCTGCAGAGTGCGTCCAATGGGCGATGGGGGGAGTGACTGTGTTTTCCAACGGTGGCAGGAGCGATCCTGCGAGACCTGCGTACAATCCCCCGATCATAAAGGCAAGAAGACGATAGTTTGTCATCGAAATCCCTGCAAAGGCGACGCGATTTTCACTATCCCGTATCCCTTTCAGGGTTAGGCCGAAAGGCGAGTTCACAATGTGGTAGAGAATGAAGATGGCGATCAAGGCGATGATAAGGACGAAATAGTAATAACTGCCCATCGAACTCATATCAATACTGAAAAGGCCTGGAATTGACAAAGGGGCCCTTGGAATGCCAACCAATCCGTCATCGCCGCCTGTTACTTCCCTCCATTTCCATGCAAGGGAGTAGATCATCATTCCAAACGATAGGGTGAGCATAGAGAAGTAAATCCTCGTGTGCCGGACACAGAGGTATCCCAGGATGAGAGCTGCGATTCCACTGGCTACGACACCAGCCATCACCCCGGCAAGGAGGGATGGGAGCACGAGGAGAATCTTTGCTGAGGCATAAGCCCCCACCGCGAAAAACCCTGCCTGCCCGAAGGAAAGGAGTCCCGTGTAACCCAAAAGGAGGTTGAAACCAAGTGCAAAGACCGAAAGCAAGATGATGTGGATGGTCATGTAGAGGATATACTTGCCCGAAATTGTGGGAAGAAGGAAGAGGAATAAGATCAACGCGATGAGGAGGGAGTTTTTAAAATTCTTCATTGCAAAATTAAGAAATAGTGTACTGTGTCAACAAAGACTTCACACGTTTTGTCATTCCGGACTTGATCCGGAATCCAGTGTTTTCAATCTGGATTCCCGCATTCGCGGGAATGACAGCTCTTGGATCATTTCAAAGAAGTATCTAATTGCCAACCATTTTGCAATGGTTATTTACCAAACAGTCCTTCCGGTTTTACCAGCAACACAATAGCCATGACAACGAAGATGATGAAAAGTTCAAAAATGGGAAAGAGCAGAATCCCATAAGATGTAAGAATCCCCACAATCAAAGCCCCGACGAAGGCGCCTTTCAGATTTCCCAGGCCACCGATCACGGTGATTACAAAGGCCTGAATGATCATGGCCGTTCCGATCCCTGGGGCGACCACACGAACAGGGGTTCCTAAAGCGCCTCCCAGGGCAGCGAGCATAGCGGCGAAAACGAATACCGTGGTAAAAAGAAATGGAATATTGATTCCGATGGCGCTAGCCATCTCCCTATCCGATGCAGAGGCCCGGATCATCCTCCCCCACCAGGTCTTTTCCAGAAGAAGCCAGAGGATAATGGCTACAGCCAACCCAGCAAAAATAATAAAGAGGTTATACAACGGAAAAGCCCTTCCCGAAATGGATATATTCCCCTCGAGAAAACGGGGCATCGGAGGGATCATGGCCACACCTCCCCAGATCATCTTGACGAGATCGTCAAATACGAGAATAAAGCCAAAGGTCAGGATTAATTGATACGGAAGGTCGATTTCATAGATTCGACGAAGAAAAAATCTCTCAAGGATGGCCCCAACGATACCAACGCTGAGGAGGCTAAGCGCTATGGAAAGCCAGAAATTAAGGCCGAGCTTTCCATAGAACGTGAATGCGGCGTAGGCCCCTAACATAAAAAGACTGCCATGGGCAAAATTCAATACCCCAAGAACTCCAAAGACAAGCGTCAGCCCAGCGGCAAGGAGCCAGAGATACATTGAGAAACTTAACCCGATAACCCCTTGAAAAAGAAGTTTTTCTAACATTTCTTCTCAGGACAGCAAATCCCCCTCAATCCCTTTTTGGTAGAGCGGGACTAAGGGGGATTGTGAGTCACTATTTCGTTGCAGCGACAGGGGTAAACGGTGGAGACCGGAAATATTCCTTTGCAGGAATGACTTTCAGATCTCCGAGGATGGGTAGTGGATAGTCCGGGCTGATCATCACTCTTCCTGCCGGGACCGTGTAAACAGCCTGATGATCCTCTTTTCTGATCAATCGTACTCCTCCAGGCGTTTTCAACTCCATTCTCTCTAAGGTTGCTGCCATCTTATCTGTTTCCAAGGTTTTGGCCTTTTCGGCGCCAGCCTTGATCGCATAAATAGCTGAATAGCTCCCCTCTGCGGAGTAATTGGGGAATCTCCCCCATCTCTTTCTGAAGGCTTCGACAAACTTCTTGTTTTCTGATGTGTCCGGGTAGTTGTGGATGTAACGAGCAGTTGCCCAGAGCTTTCCCTTAAATTTATCTGCTGCCACTTCCCTTGATACCCCTTCGAGAAGATCAACAGAACCACCCATGCCCTGCCACCAGGCTTGAATCTTTTCAAATACTCCAAGCATGAGCGCTTGTCTGAGAAGCATGACGCCTTCGCCGGCCCATGGGGTTGCAAAAATTGCGTCGGGCTTTTCTGCCATGACAGCGGCGATGTGGGATGAAAAGTCCATTGTCCAGAAGGGGGCCCATGCTGCCGCTACAAATTCCACATCCGGACGGAATTTCTTAATGGTTTCTTTAAACAGATTCCAAGCCACATATCCGTATTCGTAGTCGCAATTGATCCCGGCCCAACGTTTGATTTCAGTATTGTCTTTGAAAACCCAAGCAGCGAGGGCATCCTGATAGACCGGTGCCGTCATCCTGAAAATCTGTTTAATCCCTTTTTCACCGACCAATTCTTCTGTCAATCGATGGGTAGCGGCGTGAGTGAAGAAACAGAGCCTATTCAGTTCTGGCAATACAGGACCGACGGCCATCGCACTCCCACTTGAATCAATGCCAAAGAGGAAATCGGCTCCCCAATCCGTGACCAGATACCTTGCATTCTTTACAGCAGTGGCGGGTTTCAATTCTTCATCCATGAATTTTAGTTCGAGTTTACGCTTCAAGATTCCACCTTTGGCATTGATTTCTTCGATCGCCAGAGTTGAACCGGCCATCATCTGCCAACCATAATCGGCATGGGCTCCAGAGATGGCTCCCTGCCCGCCGATCTTAATGGGACCTGCTGGTTTTTTAGCCTGGCCATAGGTCACTCGGTAACTACCAAGCCCAGTTCCCAAGGCCACCCCACCGATGACCGCATCCTTCAAAAACTTTCTTCGTGTAATCTTCTTCGCCATTGTTTATCCCTCCTTTCTGACCTTCCCCCCTGCACCACAAGGGTGCGGGGAGTAACCTCGAACCTAACTTGGTTCTCCGCCCGCTCTGTTCTCTTAAAGAAAGCTTCAAATTTTGCTGGATTAAATTGTTCCTTGAGGAACGAGAGACCAATTATCAAATTATCAATGTCTTGTCAATTTAAAAAAAGGAGACCTCTGAGGAAATACCTTTCGCTCTCTGATTACACACCTGCCTACCGCAGGCAGGGATTTCTCGCTGTTCTTTAATGCATTGTGTTGGCAATTGGCCAGCGAACCTTTAACTCTTCTGCCTCTTATCGACGACTCTTTTTGCTTTAAAGGTGGTTGTCGGGAGCGTGCCAAAGGGGACGCATTTAATCTCTGGAGCGATTTTGTACTCGGCTCTCAGTTCCTTCTCCATTTTCGAAATGACCTTTGGCGTTTCTTCATTCTTCAAACATTCCACCACAATCGTGCAGACGTCTGCCCCTGACTTTGGATCGGTGGAAAGTTCGATGCAGAACTCCTCTGAAAGTTCGGGGATGCTTCTGACCACGTTCTCAACCTGGGAGGGGAAAACGATAAAGCCCCCACAGGCAATCCTGTCTTCGATCCTTCCATAGATTCCACCCGGAGAGCGAGCATGGGTTCGGCCGCACTTGCATTTCCTCTTATCCAATTTCGCCATGTCGTTTGTCCAGAACCGGATCATGGGGGTTGCTTCCTTGGTGAGATGGCTGAGTACAAGGACACCCAACTCGCCGGGTTTGCACGGTTTCTTCGTTTCGGGATGGATGACTTCGATCAAGAGATGATCTTCAACCCAGTGAATCCCGGCTTTTTGAGGACATTCCGTAGCGAGAATTGGACCCACCTCAGTGATGCCGTAGCAATCGAAGGCGTCAATGCCCAATCCTTTTTCAATCCTCTGTCGGGTGGCAGGAACTTCGGCTCCGGCCTCTCCACCGAAGCATCCTATTCTAAGAGGTATGTCTTCGGGAGAAATTCCCTTTTCCCTCAAATGCTGGGCAATGCTGAGGGCATAGGAGGGAGTACAAATGAGAACCGTGGAGCCAGGGTTTAGCAGGTAGTCGATCTGGCGCTCACTCTTCGTCGAACCAATGGGAATCACGAAGCACTCCAATTCCTTGCAGGCGTAATGAACGGAGATGCCAGCTACCCAGATGCCGTATCCGAACCCGTTTTGAAGGATATCTCCTGGACGGACACCAAAGGTCCACATCGTTCGGGCCGTCCACCGGGTAATCTTCTTCACATCTTCATGAGACCAGATGGTATTGATCGGAGGCCCTGTTGTCCCAAGCGTGGGACGAAGTTCAGCCCAACTCTCAGGGGGGGCCACCGTGAATCTCCCGAAATGGGGGAACATTTGCTGTTCTTCTCGGAGTTCATCCTTGGTAAGAAAAGGCAGGTGGGTGATGTCCTCCAGAGATTGAACATCTTCAGGCTTCACGCCCGCCTTCTTAAACTTCTCTCGATAAAATTCAGAATCCCGGTAGCACCTCCTTAGCTGGAGTTTGAGTTCGTGAAGTTGGAGGGCTTCGAGTTCCTCTCGGTCCATGACCTCGATTTCAGGGTCAAAATATTTTCTGATCTTCATGGGTCCCCCCCTGATTAGTTATGAGTTCGGAGTTTAAAACCAGAATTCATGATTTGACTTATTCTTTCCTTTTTTGACTCCGAACACCGAACTAAATTACTCCGAACTGTTAATTTGATTTCCAGCGTAGGGGTGGTGCATAGATGGCTCGATCTCCAAGGTCTTCCTCGATTCGTATCAATTGGTTGTATTTCGCCACCCGATCTGTCCTGGAAGTCGCACCGGTCTTGATTTGGCCGGCACTGGTGCCGACGGCAAGATCGGAGATGGTGGTATCTTCTGTCTCGCCGGATCGATGAGATATGATGGTTCGATACCCGGCCCGTTTTGCCATCTCGATGACCTCAAGAGTCTCCGTCAAACTACCGATCTGATTCGGTTTGATCAGGATGGCGTTAGCAATACCATCCTGAATGCCTCTGGAAAAGCGCCTTGGGTTGGTCACAAAGAGATCATCCCCAACCAGCTGAATCTTACTACCGAGGCGAGCGGTTAAAGCCTTCCATCCTTTCCAGTCGTCCTCTGCCAAACCATCTTCAATGGAGAGAATAGGAAACTTTTTTGTCAGGGATTCGTAGTACTCAATCATCTCTTCAGAACTCCTTTTTGGCTTCTTTTCCGCCTTGAGATAATAAAAACCATTCCGGTAAAATTCGCTGGCTGCGGCATCGATGCCAAGGACGATCTCCTTTCCCGGTCGATAACCTGCCTTTTGGATGGCCTGCACCATCAAAGAGAAAGCCTCTTCATTGGAACGGAGGTCTGGAGCAAATCCCCCCTCATCGCCGACAGAAGTCTTATACCCTTTCTGCTTGAGGATGGCCTTCAGATGATGGAACACTTCAACCGCCATGCGTAGAGCTTCCTTGAAACTCTTCGCGCCTATGGGGAGGATCATACATTCCTGCAGGTCAACATTATTATCCGCGTGGACACCTCCGTTAAGAATGTTCATGTGGGGAAGGGGAAGCTGGGTGGCAGAGAGGCCTCCGAGATATTGATAGAAAGGAATGCTGAGATGATTCGCCGCTGCCCTTGCGCATGCAAGGGAGACCCCCAGGATGGCATTGGCTCCCAAGCGCGCCTTATGAGGAGTTCCATCAAGCCTGATCATTGTCTGGTCAATCGCTTTTTGATCCAGAACGCCCATGCCGAGAAGCTCGGGGGAGATCACTCGATGGATATTCTGAATCGCCTTGTGCACGCCTCTCCCGAGATAGCGTTTTGAATGCCTATCCCTTAATTCCAATGCCTCATAGCTTCCTGTCGAGGCTCCCGAAGGAACTGCAGCTCTTCCCATGACACCATTTTCCAGTATCACCTCAACTTCAACCGTCGGGTTTCCTCTGGAGTCAAGGATCTCCCTTCCGATCAGCTCGACGATCACTGACATAATCAATCCCCCTTAAAATTCCTCCCTCCCCCCCCTTTACTAAAGGGGGGTTGCGGGGATTATGAAGTTTTCATCCTACCGTTCTAAATTCCACATTGATTCACCCGACCTATTTCTTTTGATTGAGTATCTTTGTCCCGACATAGATGTAATGGGCTCCGGAAAGAATGGTGAAGAACATCGTTCCATAAATAGCAACGGTCGCGAGATGCTTCAAGGCGATCCCATAAGGCGCCATTAAGACGAGCAGGATGGTTGAGATCTGAAGAGAAGTGGTGATCTTACTGATCGTACTGGGCTGAACCTTAAGGGGGATATGGGTAAGAATCATCACAAGAATTCCCAGCAAGATGATCATATCCCGGGCGATGACGATCACCGCTAACCAGCTGGGAACCATCTCGATGATGGCGAGGGTGATGAACCCGGCTGAGAGGAGCAGTTTATCAGCAATGGGATCGAGATAAGCCCCCAACTCCGTTCGCTGGTGAGTGATGCGTGCAATCAGACCGTCGATCCCATCCGTAATTCCTGCAAGGGCAAAGATGATGAGAGCCCACCAGAGAGATTGGTTAATGATGAGAATGACAAAAAGCGGGATCAAAAGAATTCTTATCAGCGTCAGAAGATTAGGAAAGTTCATATCTCGAACAAGCAGTTCGGAGTTCGGAGCCAAAAAGGAATTGAGTTGTCAAGAACAATAATTGGATTTCTACTCTGAACTCCCGACTCCAAACTCAAAACTTCAAATATTTTCAACGTCACCTTTATAGAGGTCTTTAAAAGTCGTAAATTTGCTCAGGAAGGCCAGTTCGATCTTCCCCGTGGGTCCGTTGCGCTGTTTTCCGATGATCACCTCAGCCTTTCCCCGATTGGGATTATCCTCCGATCGATTATACACTTCATCGCGGTAAAGGAAAAGGATCAAATCGGCATCCTGTTCGATGGCTCCTGATTCTCGGAGATCTGAAAGCTGCGGTCGCATCCCCGTTCGTTCCTCGGTCCGCCGGCTGAGCTGAGACACAGCGATCACAGGAATGTTCAGTTCCTTGGCAACAGCCTTCAGAGAGCGAGAGATTTCTGAGATCTCCTGTTGTCGGCTTTCAGCCTTCGTCCTCCCTTTCATCAGTTGAAGGTAGTCAATGATCACCATGCCCAGACCTTGATCGGCTTTGAGGCGCCGCGCCTTTGCCCTCAACTCCAGGACGGAGAGGGCCGCCGTATCGTCTATGAAGATGGGAGCCTCCGATAGGTTCCCCGCAGCAATCGTGAGCCTTGGCCAGTCGCCTTCGCTCAGGAAACCTGTTCTGAGCCTGGTTCCTTCGACATGGGCCTCCGAACAGAGCATGCGGATGACCAACTGCTCCTTTGACATTTCGAGCGAGAAGACGGCCACCGGAGTCCTTTTCTCAATGGCTGCATACTGGGCGACATTCAGGCAGAAAGCCGTCTTGCCCATGCTGGGCCTCCCCGCCACGATGATAAGATCGGAGGGTTGGAAGCCTGCGGTCATCTGGTCCAGTTCCTTGAAACCGGAGGGCACGCCGGTGACAAGTTCCTTCTTTTCATAGAGCCGTTCGAGCGTCTTGAAACTCTGTTTGACAATATCCCGGATGGGATAGAAGGAGGGTCTCACCCGATTCTCAGAAATCTGGAAAATGGCCCGCTCCGCCTCGTCGAGAAAAGATTCCACGTCCGATCGATCCTGATAACTTTCCGTGATGATTTCGGTAGACGTTTGGATCAGCTGCCGGAGGATGGACTTTTCCTTGACGATCTTGGCATAGTATTCGATGTTGGCAGCGGTGGGGACGGAGTCGA
>CAYMTD010000040.1:0-10994 GCA_964393245.1 uncultured Syntrophaceae bacterium | reverse complement strand
CCGGTCAATGTCCCCTGGGTCAAGCGGCCTCTATCGAATAGGCTTTCGTCCTCCTGTTCTCTCTTTTCCAGTTGAATCAGGTCTATGGGAATTTCATCAAGGAATCGCGACGGAAGGTTGGCCTGGCCGATTCCAAAAGTATGCCGCCTCTCCGCGCGTGAAAGAAAGAGTCTCTCTTTCGCGCGAGTCATCCCTACATAGAAAAGTCTTCTCTCTTCTTCCAGATCCTCAATCTCTTCCCCCCTTCGATAATGCGGGAGAAGTCCCTCTTCCACGCCAACAATAAAAACCAGAGGGAACTCCAACCCCTTGGCACAGTGAAGCGTCATCAGGGAGACGCGATTGCCCTTGTCTTCATAAAGATCCACATCCGTGACGAGCGATACCTTATCGAGAAAGGTTTCTAAAACGGCCTCCCCTGATGGTACCTTTTCCACCTCTTCCCCTTGTTCGAACTCCATCATCACATTGATCAATTCATCAATATTTTCTATCCTCGAAAAAGCCTCATCCGTCCCCTCCTCTTTCAGCCTTTGCAGGTATTCTGATTTACTCAGAAGCGATAGGGTGAGCTGGCTAAGTGAGAGATGCTTCGCCTGCTCCCGGAGTTCTTCTATCAAATGGATAAATTCTTCTATCTTTCCTTTGGCGGAAGCAGGGAACCCCTCTTCCTTCAAAAAACGCTTCATGCCCTCGTAGAGAGAAAGCCCCTTCTCTCTCGAAAAGGCTTCTATCTTTTCAATGGTCTTCTCCCCGATCCCTCTTGAAGGAATATTGACAATCCTCTTGAGGCTGAGACTATCATCGGGGTTGGCGATCAGCTTCAGGTAAGCCAAAATGTCTTTGATCTCTTTCCGCTCGTAGAATTTCAACCCGCCCACAATGGTATAGGGGATCTGTCGTTTCACGAGCTCATCTTCGATCGCGCGGGATTGGGCATTGATCCGATAAAAGACAGCGATGCCACGGTAGGACCTTGCGAATTCGGAAGAAGGGTGAGTGAGTTCCATGATTTTCTGAACGACGAAGCGGGCCTCATCCTCTTCGTCCTCTCCGACATAGAGCGTCAGGGTCTCTCCCTCAGGATTTTCTGTCCAGAGGGCTTTTTCCTTCCTTGAGCGATTGTTGCTGACCATATGGTTCGCTGCTCGAAGGATATTCTGTGTGGACCGATAGTTCTGTTCCAGGGTGATGACCTTGGTTTCTGAAAAGTCCTTTTCAAAATTGAGAATATTTCCGACCTCTGCCCCCCTCCAGCGATAGATGGATTGGTCATCGTCCCCCACCACACAGATGTTCCGGTGTCGATCCACAATCCGACGGATGAGATGATATTGGATCCGATTCGTATCCTGAAATTCATCGACCATCACATATCGACAGTGCTCCTGATAAAGCCTCAGCACCTCCGGAAAGCGATGGAACAGGATGACCACATAAAGGAGAAGATCCCCGAAATCAAGGGCATTGTTTCGACGAAGATTTTCCTGATATCTCTCATACACGGAGGCGAGTCTTTTTTGAAAGATGTTGTACGGAGAGGGGTGGTATCGATCCGGAGGGATCCCTTCGTTCTTCAACTGATCAATCGCCGATTGCATGGCTCTGGGATGGAACATCCTGAAATCCAGATCCAGCTCCCTCATCACCGTTTTGAGCTGCCGCTGCTGATCCTCTTCATCATAGATGATGAAATTCTTCCGGAAACCCAGGAGCTCGATATGCCGTCTGAGAATCCGGACGCAGGCCGAGTGGAACGTGGAGACCCAAGCCCGTTGGCCTGACCTCCCCAGGAGGCGTTCGACCCTCTCCTTCATTTCATCAGCCGCCTTGTTGGTGAAGGTGACGGCAAGAATATTCCAGGGGGCAATCCCTTTTTCTTGAATGAGGTAAGCGATCCGGTAGGTCAGAACCCTGGTCTTTCCACTTCCGGCTCCCGCAAAAACCAGGAGGGGTCCTTCGGTCTCGAGAACGGCCTTCTGCTGGACAGGATTGAGATCGTTAAGTAAAGACATATATCTAAACACTATTGCAAAATGGAAAATTAGCAATGCAAATTGCAAAGTTCTAAGAACTCACTTATTCTAATTTTTCATTTTGCATTTTGCAATTTACAATTTGCAGTGGTCTTTTACTCGACGGTGACGCTCTTGGCCAGGTTCCTGGGCTGGTCGACATCGGTCCCTTTAAGATCCGCCATATAGTAGGCGAGGAGCTGAAGAGGAAGGGTGAGGAGGATCGGCATCAGGGAAGGATGGGTTTCGGGGATGAAGATGACATCGTCTACCTTTTTCGCGATTTCGAGATCGGACTGGGAGGCAAGGGCGATCACCTTTCCCTCTCTCGCCTTCACCTCTTCGATATTGGAGAGCACCTTCTCATACACCTCGTTCTTTGTGGCGAGCGTGACCACGGGCATCTCCCGATCAATCAATGCAATCGGCCCATGCTTCATCTCCCCCGCGGGATAGCCCTCGGCATGGACGTATGAGATCTCTTTCAACTTCAAAGCTCCCTCCAGGGCAATCGGATAGTTGATCCCCCTTCCCAGGTAGAGGAAGTCCTTTGCATAAAGGTATTTCTTGGCGATTTGAGCCACCTGGTCAGAGGATTTGAGTACCTCTTCCATCAGGTGCGGAATCTTCACGAGCTCCTCAGTCAAGGACGTTACCTCTTTGGCTGAGAGCCGGCCCAATTCTCTCCCGATCCGGACGGAAAGGAGAAAGAGGGTGACGAGTTGGGTCACAAAGGTCTTGGTGGAAGCGACCCCGATCTCAGGTCCTGCATGGGTATAAATCACGTAATCCGAATCCCTTGCCAGACTCGATTCCACCACATTGCAGATGGCTAACGTGCTCGCTCCTTTTCGCTTCCCCTCCCTCAATGCAGCTAAGGTATCCGCAGTCTCTCCGGATTGGGAAATTGCGATGAGCAGATCATCCTTTCTCAGAATAGGGTTCCGATATCGAAATTCAGAACCAATGTCCGCCTCCACTGGAACCCGGCAGAATCCTTCGATGAGGAACTTCCCCACCAGGGCCGCATGGTAGGACGTGCCACAGGCGATCAGGCAAACCCGTTGAATCTCTTTGAGGGTCGACGGGTCGAAACGAATTTCTTCGAGTATCCCATCGTCTCGCTCCTTAGACAGCCGGCCCCGAATGGTATCGGTCACGGCCCTCGGCTGCTCAAAGATCTCCTTCAGCATGAAATGTTTGTACCCACCCTTTTCGGCCATGAGGGGATTCCAGTCCACCCGTTTCGCTTCCTTGGAGAGCTCGTTCCCTTGGGTTCCGTATACTTTCACGCCTTGGGGAGAAAGGAGAGCGATCTCCCCGTCTTCCATAAAAATGAAATTTCTGGTGTACGAGAGAATCGGCGGAATATCAGAGGCAATGAAATATTCATTCTCGCCCAGGCCGATCACAAGGGGAGCCTCATTTCTTGCGCCGATCAAGCACGTTTCATCCCCTTCGTATAGGATCCCCAGGGCATAAGACCCTTTGATCTTATCCATGGTGATTCTTACCGCGTCCAGAAAGGGATGTCCCTGTTGGATGAATTCATCGACCAGGTGTGCGACAATTTCTGTATCCGTTTCGGAACTGAAGACATGGCCTTTCTTTTGGAGAAATTCTTTGAGATAGAGATAATTTTCAATGATGCCATTGTGGACGACCGTCACGCTCCCCGCTTTGTGGGGGTGGGCGTTTTCGTCCGAGGGCCTTCCATGGGTCGCCCAGCGGGTGTGGCCAATTCCCACCTTTCCATCGAAGGTTTCCTGTTCAATCACTTCCTGTAGCTTGGCTAATTTTCCCACCTTCCGACGGATCTCGATCTTGCCTTTATTGAAAACAGCAATGCCCGCAGAATCATACCCACGGTATTCAAGCCGTCTGAGCCCATCGACCAGAACCTTTGCCGTCTCTCTTGACCCAATGTATCCAACGATCCCGCACATCCCTCACCCCTCATTGCAAAATGCAAATTAGAAAATGATCAATGCAAGTTTTCTTAGAGTTCTAAAAATGCTAATTTTGATGAATCCGTAAAAAGTTGTCATTCCCATGAAAACGGGAATCCAGAGGAATTCTAACTATCCAAAAAAACTGGATTCCTGCCTGCGCAGGAATGACAGAAAATGGCGTCTCCAGACTTTTTTACGAGACCATCAATTTTGTAATTTTCAATTTACAATCTGCATTTTTCATCATAAACTTTTCTTCTTATTCTTCTTGTGGCGAAGCTCCATCTTTTTGCTCCACCCTTTGATATTCTTCTGCCTTACCCGGCTGATGGCGAGCGCTCCTTCGGGGATATCCCTCGTCACGGTGGTCCCGGCGCCGATGGAGGAACGGCTGCCCACCTTGACCGGAGCCACCAGCTCGACATTCGATCCCACGAAGACCCGATCTCCGATGATCGTCTGATGCTTCTCATACCCGTCATAGTTGCAGGTGATCGTCCCGGCGCCGATATTCGCCTCCTCCCCAATGAGGGAATCCCCGATGTAGGTGAGGTGATTGGCCTTTGTCCCTCGACCGATCACGGACTTCTTCACCTCCACAAAGTTCCCGATCTTCGCCCTGCTCTTGATCTCTGTCAGAGGTCTGAGATGCGCAAAGGGGCCGATGGATGCACTATCATCAATCTTGCTTTCGGTAATCACAGAGTTTGAGCGTATCGTAACTTCGTTCCCGATGACGGAGTCGACAATCTTCACGTTCGATTCAATCACACAGCGTTCTCCGATCCTGGTTTTTCCCTGAAGCACGCAATTCGGATGGAGGAGGGTGTCTTTTCCCACTTCAACCATTCGATCCACATAGGCAGTCTTGGGATCGATGATCGTCACGCCGGAGTGCATCAGATTCATGACCTTCTCCTGCCTAAGCACTTCATTCGCAAGCGCAAGATCGGCACGTGTGTTGATTCCCATCACCTCCGTTGGATTGGCCACCATATGGGCCGAGCATCTTATCCCTCTCTTCCTTCCAATTTCGACCAGGTCGGTCAAATAGTATTCCCCCTGGGCATTCTCCTGCCCAATCTCCCTCAGACCATCCGTTAAGAAGGGAGCTTTGATGCAGAAGATTCCCGTGTTGATCTCTCGAATCAGCTTTTCTTCCTCGGAGGCATCCTTCTCCTCCACAATCCTTTCAAGCCATCCTGTCGGACCTCGAACGATCCGACCATAACCAGAGGGATCCTCTACCACAGCCGTCAGCACAGAGAGGTGGGATTCATTTCTCCAGAAGGTATCGATAAAAGAACGAAGCGTCTCCGGTTTCACCAGAGGGACATCTCCGCAGAGGATCAAAACCGCACCCTTGAAGGACTGGAGAAACGGGAGGGCTTGTAAGACAGCATGACCGGTGCCCAATTGTTTCTCCTGATGGACGAAATGGATGTTTGGATCAGGAAACCTCTCCTTGATCTTATCCGCCTGATGGCCGACGACAACGATCGTCTTTTCAGCCTGGATGCCTCCCAAGGAGAGTTCGATGGGATAGGAAAGCATGGGAAGGCCCAGGATTGGATGGAGCACCTTCACGAGATCCGAATTCATCCGAGTCCCTTTCCCGGCCGCGAGAATGATACTTACAATTTCCTGCATACTCCCATGCCCTGGGTAAACTTAGGAATTTTATACTATGAGCGATGCCTTTAGTCAACCCTGGAATATGAATGGCTATTGCTCAGAGAGGGCACCCAACAGATTCTGAAAATCCATCACAGCAAAATTCAACGAATCTGTTTCACGTGTTGAACCCGGTTGAAGGGGCATCTTGAAAAAAAGACCAAAAGTTAGTAAAAGAGGGACATGCGATTTAATCTCCATCTTCCCAAAGGCAAGGACTTCGATGTGGTGGGAATGGGGCTCAACTCTGTCGATTTCATCTGTGTCGTTCCGGAATTCCCAAAGATCAATTCGAAAATGAGAATCCTCCAATTTTCGAAACAGGGGGGAGGCCAAGTGGCCACGGCCATGGTGGCTCTAAGCCGCTGGGGTGTGAAAACGAAGTATATCGGGAAGATCGGGGGAGATGAATTGGGACAATTCTCTCTTGCCTCGCTTCGAGAGGAAGGTGTAGATATCTCCTCGGTGACCATCGAACCGAGCGCGACCAACCAATATGCCATCATCCTCGTGGACGGCCCTTCTGGAGAACGAACGATCCTCTGGGATCGGGATGAGCGGTTGATGTATCGTGAGGGAGAACTTCAAAAAAAGGATGTCTGTTCAGGGAAGATCCTTCATCTGGACGGACACGATATCCGGGCTGCCCTCCAGTGTGCCCGATGGGCCAAGGAAGAGAAGATCCCTACAGTCATCGATCTCGATAAAGTGGAACCTCTCACATCCGAGTTAATCAAAGAAATCGATTTCGTCGTCACCTCGGCGAGGTTTCCGACACTCTTCACCGGATTTGTAGATCGAGAAAAAGCCCTTTGGGAGCTGCAGAAACAGACTCGTGGCTTTCTCTGTGCGACGTTAGGTCATGAAGGGACGGTGGCGTTCGTCAACGGAGAATTGATATACGTAAGAGGATTTGAGGTGAAGGCGGTGGATACAACAGGGGCGGGCGATGTTTTTCATGCAGGGTTTACTTACGGTCTTCTGCAGAATTGGGAGATAGAGGAGACCTTAAAATTCGCTAATGCAGCCGCTGCCCTCAAATGCCGGGACCTGGGTGGAAGAAAAGGAATTCCTACCTTGGGAGAAGTCAAAAAATTCCTCGGATTATCGTAGTCTCTTACGGCCATCATTCGTTAATGTCATCCTGAACTCGTTTCAGGATCGAGGTTTGCAATTTCAGGTTCTTTTTTGAGATTCTGAATCAAGTTCAGAATGACAACATGGATTGGCTTTTCCCATTCATCATCTGGGTTGACTGAAATAAAACCAGGGGCCAATGAGTTTCTGTGCGGAACAAAGCATCCTTACGAAGGGAAGTCAAACGAAAAAAATCTTGACATCCAATTCGAAAAAGGGTTAAATCGGGAACAAACAGGTGGTATCCAGATAGAGGGAACCCCGTGATTCCCCGCCAAGGCGGGGGAGAGTCGGGGACGGACCCGCCGCTGTAATCTCGTCCTATTACAAAAGGGGACCCTTTCAGCAAGTACATAGCCACTGTCTCAGGACAAACTCGAGATGGGAAGGCTGCTGAAAGGGCGGGAGAGTCAGAAAACCTGATCTGGATATCCTTCACTGAGAAGTCTTCGAGGAAAAGACTGTGAAGGGTGAAAAGCGGGTAAAATCCCCAGTCTTCATGAAGAAGGCTGGGGATTTTTTTTGAACCCTTCCCCCCTGGCCTGCGGGTAGACGGGCCGGCCAAATTCCATTTAAGGCCCATTAGGGGCGAGGAGGTGCTTTATGAGGCATTTGATCTTTCTCTTTTTATCTTTACCCTTTCTTGTTTCATTTCCATTCCTTCTCTTGGCGCAGGAAAAAGAAGTAACGCTCGAAGAGGTGGTCGTCACAGGAACCCGAGATGTTCAGGAGATCCGGAAGATTCCTGCCAATGTGACCGTGATCACTAAAGAGGAAGTCGAACGATCTAACGCCCAAACCGCGATCGATCTGATGAAGAGTGAAGTGGGCTTGGTTGTCAGAGATTTTTATGGGACAGGGAAGACCGCCTCTGTGGACATCCGGGGTTTCGGAGAAACCGGTCCCCTCAATACTCTTGTCCTGGTGGATGGGAGGAGGGTCAATGAGATCGATCTCAGCGGGGTCGACTGGACCCAGATCCCGCTCGACCAGATAGAACGTATCGAGGTCGTCCGGGGTGCTGGCAGCGTTCTTTACGGCGACAATGCAGTAGGAGGCGTCATCAACATCATCACGAAGAAAGTTGAAAAACCCTTTTCTGCCAAAGTAGAAGGACGGGTAGGAAGTTATCGTTTGAACAAAGAAAGTGGCTCCGTCGGCGGAAAATCGGGACCCTTATCCAGCATTCTCAGCGCCGGCTACAATGCGACCGAAGGATATCGTGAGAATGGTTTTCTCAGGGCAAAGGACGTCGGGGGGAAACTGGTCTACGAATTAAATCAGGACTTCAGTTTTAACTTCAGCGGCAGTTTCCATCAGGATGATGCCGGGTTGCCCGGCGGACTCACGCAGGCAGACATCAATCGATTGGGCAGGCGAGGGACGCTCACTCCAGACAACCAGGCCTCAACGGAGGATGGCTTTGGGTCACTCGGGATGAAAGCGAAACTGGGTGATTGGGGAAGAGCGGAAATAGACCTTTCTTATCGACACCGCGAGGTCGAGAATTTTTTTGATTTTCCGGCCAGCTTCTACACTTATCAAGATGAAAGACACCTAACCACATGGGGTTTGACCCCAAGATATATTCTTGAAAAAACTCTCGGAAATCATTCCAATAAACTAACCCTTGGATTGGATTTCTATCGATGGACCTCGGTGGTCGATTCGGATTCTGTCTTTTTCGGATTTCCGTCCTCGAATCGGTCTGAAATCAGAAGGAGATCCACCGGCCTCTATCTATTGGATGAGTTTCACATCCTCGACAATTTGATCTTTTCCCCCGGTTACCGCCACGAATGGGTCACTTATGATATCTTCCAAAGGGCGCCGAGGGCTAAAGATGAGACCGCGGATCGGGAGTCAGCTTATAGTCTCTCCCTCGACTATCTATTTGGAAAGAAGTCATCTGCCTTTGTCAGTTTGAAACGGAGCTTTCGATTCCCGGTCTCCGATGAATTGATTCTCGTCTACCCGACCTTCAAGGTCAACCCATTGATTATGCCGCAAACGGGATACCATTATGACGCAGGAGTTCGTCACTGGCTTACGGAAGACGTTGAGGCCAATCTCACTCTTTTTTGGATTGACCTTGAAGATGAGATCTTTTTCAATCCGGCCACATTTACGAATGAAAATTATCCTAAGACACGAAGGGAAGGATTGGAGATCGGACTGAAGGCAAGACCGTTCGAGTGGGTTTCCTTCTGGGGGAATTACAGTTACCTTCGGCCTCGCCTCCGGGGAGGCACCTTTTCGGGAAGTGATATTCCGGGGGTGCCGAGGCATAAAGCAACAGTTGGGGTTGACCTCTCATTTTGGAGACGGATCGAGCTGAACGGCAGGGCCAATTTCATCGGTGCTCGCTACCTCATCAGTGACTTTGCCAATCAGGTTGACAAATTGGATGGATACACCGCGGTTGACGCAAAGATCTCTTATAGGTGGAAGGGTCTTCAGGCCTTTGTGGGAGTGAACAATCTCTTCAACCGAAAATATTCGGAGTGGGCCGTGACCAATGCCGCCGGGACCACCCAGCTCTTTTACCCTTCACCGACGCGAAATTATTTGTGCGGGGCCTCTTACGTGTTTTAAGATGGTCGAAACTGCCTCTTGACACATCGAGGAGGTTGGTATATAAGTTTCTTAAACAAAAAAGATGCCGGGTTAGCTCAGTCGGTAGAGCAGAGGACTGAAAATCCTCGTGTCCGTGGTTCGATTCCGCGACCCGGCACTTTGTTTTCATCGTAGGGCAATTCCAATTGCCCTATTTTTTCATGGAAGGAGGTTCGGAATGTTTTTTTCCATGATCGTCAAAGGTGGGGTGGTCATGATTCCCATCATTCTGGGATCGATCGTTGCCCTCGCCATCATTCTCGAAAGAGGGTGGACTCTTTGGAAGATCCGGCTCGATTTCCAACAATTTGCCCAGGAGATCTTTTTCCATTTGGAAAGAGGGCAATTTACGAAGGCCCTGGAGCGCTGTGAAACAGTGAAGCACCCCATCGGCGATGTCTTCAAATTAGGAATCCTCAATCGAAACTCGAAGCGAGAGGAGATCGAGTCGATGATGGAACGGGAAGGAGAGGAGCAGATTCAATACCTGGAACAGTACCTCGGCGCTTTGCTCATCATCATCGGCGTGGAACCGATGCTCGGATTTCTTGGAACAATTATAGGCCTCATCCAGGCCTTCATGGCCTGGGAACAGTTGGGAAGTAGTATCACCGTGAGTGCTCTGGCAGCAGGAATCTATCAGGCCATGATCACCACGGCTGCAGGTCTCTCCGTGGCCATTCCGGCTTATATCGTCTATCATCTCATCGTGGGAAAGATCAAAAGCCATGCTCAGGAGATGACCTATTACAGTAACGAACTGCTTGACGTTTTGGCCAGATCAAGACAGGGAGGGGTGAGATGAAGATTAAAACTCGCCGTGACTCAGTGGTCACTTTGGAATCTATTGCCCTCACGGATATCATTCTCAACATCTTTATTTTCTTCTTCACCGCCTTCAGTCTGGTCTATACTTTCAATCCGATGAGAGAATCGAGGATCATGGTAAAACTTCCTCAAGCAGATGTGAAAGCCCCTGTGGATCAGCAAGAACCGATTATTGTAACGATCAATAGCCACAATGAGGTCTTTCTTAACAACAGGCCAAAGACGCTCAGAGACCTGAAAACAGAACTTCAATCTCTCATCGCCTTCAGCAAATTGAGGCCAGTGATCGTCCGCGCCGATAGAAACGTGATCTTTGACCGCGTCGTCCAGGTAATGGATGTGGCTAAGAATGCTGGCGTAGAGCGTCTTGGCATTGCAATCGAGGAAAGGCCCCCTTCGTCCCGTTGACATACACCTTCAGGGAAAGGCATGCCCTCCTTTCTATCCCTTCCAAATGCAGGATTATATTTTATTCAATAAAATTAGACTGTATTACTTTAGAATTTACGATCTTACTTTCTGTTAGACTTGTAACTCCTTGATATCTATAAATAATTTTTTTGAAAAGAATTGAATTTTTTTCTTGACATTTCCATATTTTGTGTTCTAATATATTGGCAGTTCAACATATAGGATCGCTTGCCCCGCAGGCAAGCGAAGAACGGCTGGAAGAAAGGAAAATTTTAAAGATGAGCTATTTAGTCTGCGATAAGAGAAAAGGAAGCCCAAAAATTCACATCGAAGTCTGTCGAAGGAAATGTAAATTAGTTCA
>CAYMTD010000039.1:5057-11089 GCA_964393245.1 uncultured Syntrophaceae bacterium | reverse complement strand
GAAGACTGGATTGATCTTCACACCTTCTCACCCAGGGAGATCCCTTATCTGTTAGAAGACTATCTTGCGGAATGTCAGAACAAAGGTCTTACTGAAGTCCGAATCATCCATGGGAAGGGAAAGGGGGTTCAACGAAAGATCGTTCATTCCTTCCTGAAGAAAAGTCCCCTTGTCGAATCGTTCCAGGATGCCCCTCTTGAGGCAGGCTCCTGGGGGGCCACCATTGTATTTCTACATAAAATCAAGCTCTTAGAATAAAGAAATTGGGCCGAAACGGAAAGAAATAGAGATTGACAGGATGGGAATTTGTTTGATAAATTCTTTTTTGTTCAGAGCAGAACAAAGAAAGGGGGGGTCTTCATGAAACGATTTTTAAAGCTTGCGGTTTTCGTTCTAAGTGCATTTGTCATTTTCATTCCAACCCAAAGCCCGGCCCAGGTCTCAGGGGGAACAGTCGTCTACGCCGCTGGGGCAGATCCGGATAGTCTGGATCCAGCCAATGCGGAAAGCAACCCGTCCGAAGCAGTCAACCGGATGATGTATGAAAACCTCGTCCGGTTCGACGAAAAGCTGAAAATCCAGCCAGGCCTGGCCACCAAGGCGGAGCAGTCAAAAGACGGCATGGCATGGACCTTCACACTGAGAAAAGGGGTCAAGTTTCATGATGGAACGCCCTTCAATGCCGAGGCAGTCAAGGTCTTCCTCGAGCGGATGATTGGACCAGAAAAGCCCTCTCGGGCTGGACTTTATGTTCCTTTCGTTAGGTCGGTCGATATCTCGGACGAGTTCACCGTAAGGGTCAACATGAAAGTGCCTTTCGCTTTCTTCCTCAATAACCTCGCCCACAGCGCCTCAGGGATCATTAGCCCGACCGCGCTGAAGACTCACGGGAAAGACATCGCCCGCCGTCCTGTGGGAACCGGTCCGTTCAAATTCGTCGAATGGGTCCACGGCGATCACCTGACCATGGTTAGAAATGACGACTACTGGGGAGGGAAACCCATGCTTGACAGGATCATTGTGAAGACGGTCAAGGAGGACAGCGCCCGGGTGATGATGCTTCAGTCCGGAGATGCTCATCTGATCGTCCGAATCCCTTCCGAAGATATCCCGAGACTGGAGAAGGAGCCGAAGATCAAACTCGATTCCACAGAGACGCTGCGGGTGCTCTTTCTAAGTGTGAACTGCTACAAGAAACCCTTCGACGACGTCCGGGTTCGACAGGCGATCAGCTATGCGATCGACAAGGAGTCGATTGTCAAGAACATCTACCAGGGAAGAGCCCTCGTGGCCCAGAGCATGGTGACCCCGCTCACGACGGGTTACATTCCTTTAAAGGGTCTTCCCTATGACCCAGAGAAATCAAAGAAGCTTCTTGCCGAGGCAGGCTTTCCGGGCGGCCTGAAAGCCAAGCTCTGGAGTCCCCATGGCCGTTATCCCAAGGACTTTGAGATGGCCCAGGCCATTCAACAGCAATTGAAAAAGGTGGGCATTGACTGCACGCTCGATACGATGGAATGGGCCGCTTATCTGGCGGCGACCCGGAAACCCCCGGAACAGGCGGATGCTGAACTCTTTATCCTTGGCTGGGCTCCTTCCTCGGCGGAAGCACGCTGGGTTCTCTATCCGTTGTTCACCACCGAGCAATGGGTGCCCAAAGGGAATAATCGGTTCTTCTACTCGAACCCTGAGTTCGATGAGGCCGTTGATAAATTTGCCAAGGCCACGACCAAGGCAGAGATGGACAAGTATCTGAAGACCGCGCAGGAGATCATCATCCGGGATGCTCCAGCGACTCCGATCCTGGTCACAAAAGAAACGATCGGTTATTCGAACAAACTCAAAGGCGTTATCAATTCGCCTCTCGAACTCACCTATTTCGACAATAAGACCTATCTGGAAAAATAGGGCTGAGACGAGCTTCACGCATTTCGGCGAGGGGGCGACTGAATGGAGTCGCCCTTCAATTCCCTCACCCTGTCCAGAAGTAGTTGAAATTGTCAGGATATGCCCCGCTACATATTCAAGCGACTCCTGATGCTCGTTCCCGTCCTCCTTGGCGTTTCGCTGATTTCGTTCTCCCTTCTTCACATGGTGCCAGGGGACCCGGCGGTCCTTCTTGCGGGGGAACAGGCCGATGAGGAGTTCATCAAGCGGGTGCGAAGCGAGTACGGTCTCGATCGCCCACTCTACATCCAGTATTTTCAATTTATCTCGCATGTCGTTCGCGGGGATTTCGGCGTCTCCATCCGAAACCGAGAGCCGGTCATCAAGCTCCTGAAAGAACGTTTTCTCTTCACCATTCAACTCTCTTTCCTCTCGATTCTCATTGCAGGGTTTATTGGGCTAATTGCCGGGGTCATCTCGTCAACGAAGCAGTATTCCCTGTTCGATAACCTGAGCATGGTCGGCGCCCTCTTCGGAATTTCTATGCCCATTTTCTGGCTCGGCCTTCTGTTGATGCTCTTCTTCTCCGTTCAATTGAGGTGGTTCCCCGCGGGAGGAAAGGGTACCCTCCTCCATCTTATTCTTCCAGCCATTGCGCTTGGAGCCGCCTCCTCGGCCGTGATTGCCCGGATGACTCGCGCTTCCATGCTCGAAGTGATCCGCCAGGATTATATCCGGACGGCCCGGGCCAACGGCCTCCGGGAATTCGTTGTAATCTACAAGCACGCCCTAAAAAATGCGATGATCCCTGTGATCACCGTTTTTGGTCTCGAGTTTGGATACATGCTCGGGGGAGCGGTCCTAACGGAAACGGTTTTCTCGCTTCCAGGCATTGGAAGGTTGATGGTAGAGGGCATCTTCCAGCGGGACTACCCGGTCGTTCAGGGATCGATGCTCCTCGTTGCAACGACCTTCGTGGTGGTGAATCTTCTCACTGATATCGCTTACGCCTTTTTTGACCCGAGAATTCGGTATGAATAAAGCCAAAACCATCAAGACCGGGCAGGCCGTCGAGGTCTGGCGGCGATTAAAGAGAAATCGGGCCGCCATTGCCGGGGGTGTCGTCGTCACGCTCTTCGTCTTGATCGCCGTCCTTGCGCCCGTTCTCGCGCCCTATCCTCCCAACGAGGGAGACTTGACAAAGCGGCTGAACCCTCCGGGGAGGGAACATCTGCTCGGGACCGATTCGCTCGGAAGGGACCAGTTGAGTCGCGTCATCTACGGGGCCCGCATCTCGCTTCAGATTCAGGTCGTGGCCGTGGCAATCGCCTTGGTCATCGGAACGCTCCTCGGAATGGTGGGCGGCTATTACGGAGGAAAACTTGACAACTTCATCATGAGGATCATGGACGTTCTCCTCGCCTTCCCGGGAATCTTCCTGGCGATCTCAATCATCGCCGTGCTCGGCCCGGGGCTCACTAATCTGATGCTGGCAGCCGGGATCTATTCGGTCCCGCAATTTGCACGAATCGTGAGAGGATCAGTGATCAGTCTCAAGGAAAAGGAGTTTGTCGAGGCTGCCCGTGCCGTCGGCGAGAACGACCTGAACATTCTCTTTCGATACCTGTTACCAAATTCCATGGCACCCATCATCGTCCAGACCACGCTCCGGATGGCCACGGTTCTTCTGACGGCGTCGGGCTTGAGCTTTCTTGGGTTGGGTGTGCAACCGCCCACACCGGAGTGGGGAGCGATGCTCTCCAATGCGCGGGCTTACCTGATCACCGCACCCCACGTAGCGACCGTTCCGGGTTTGGCGATCATGCTGGTGGTTATGGGCTTTAACCTCTTCGGAGACGGGTTGAGGGACTCCCTCGATCCAAGGCTGAGAGACTGAAATGACAGAGCGCATGGTGCAATGGGCAGAGAGCAAAATCTGAATCGTTTTGAACCTTAGTCAGCGAGTGCGGTTTACACCCTTTGCTCTACACCCTATGCCCGGTGCAAATACTTATCAAGGATGAGCAGCCTTTTAACCGTAAAGAATCTCAAGACCCATTTCTATTCTGCTGGCAAGACGGTCCGGGCAGTCGACGGCGTGAGCTTCGACATCCTGGAAGGCGGTGCTTTTGGGCTCGTTGGTGAGACCGGCTGCGGAAAGTCAGTCACAGCCCTCTCCATTTTGAGGCTCATCCCCTATCCTCCGGGAAAGATCGTAGGAGGGGAAATTCGGTTCAGGGGGAAAAATCTCCTGGAGCTTTCCGAGGACGATATGCGGTCTGTTCGGGGTAAAGAAATCTCCATGATCTTTCAGGAACCGATGACCTCGCTCAACCCCGTTTTCCGCATCGGCGATCAGATGGCCGAGGTGGTCATGCTGCATCAAAAGGTGAACCGATCCAAAGCTATGGAAACGGCCATCGAAATGCTCGAACGAGTCCGTATCCCGGACGCGGAGAGGGTGGTGAAACAATTTCCCCATCAATTGAGCGGAGGGATGAGACAGCGAGTGATGATCGCAATGGAACTCTCCTGTCATCCTTTCCTGCTGATTGCGGATGAACCGACCACGGCCTTGGACGTCACCATTCAGGCTCAAATTCTCAGGTTGATTAAAGAGATGAAGAAAGAGTTCCGCGCTTCCATGCTCCTGATCACACATGACCTAGGGGTGATTGCTGAAATGTGCGACAGAGTCGCGGTCATGTATGCAGGCTCTATTGTTGAAGAAGCCCAAGTGGAAGAGATCTTCGCAGAACCGAAGCATCCTTATACCCAGGGGTTGTGGGGAGCCATTCCTCTACTCGACAGGGAAAAGGAGACCCTGGCGGTCATTCCGGGAACGGTTCCGGACCTGAGCCAACCTCCGGCCGGTTGCACCTTTCACCCAAGATGTGCCTTCCGATTTGCTCCTTGTGACCAGATCCCACCTCCCCTCTTTCAACTCTCGCCCGAACATCTCGTTTCCTGCTATCTCTACGAGGAGGGGAAAAATCGTGCCTGAACCCCTCCTCATCGTGAAAGGTCTGAAAAAATATTTCCCCGTCAGCAGAGGATGGGGACAAACGAGAACCTTTGTTCATGCCGTAGATGGAGTGGACCTGTCCATCGATCGAGGAGAGACCTTGGGATTGGTAGGAGAGTCGGGGTGCGGCAAGACTACGGTGGGAAGGCTGATTCTCAAGCTGATAGAACCCACAGAAGGAGAGATCTTGTTTGAGGGCAAAAATCTTGCCAATCTTGATAAAAAAGAGCTTCATCCCATGAGGCGTTCTTTCCAGATCATCTTTCAGGACCCCTTCGCCTCACTGAACCCCCGCATGACGGTGAGCGAGATTGTGGGAAGGCCAATGGAGATCCATCACCTTGTGGACCGTACTCATAGAGATGACAACGTCCTTCGCTTGCTCGAATCGGTCGGGCTCAAAGAAGACCATCTCAACCGTTATCCCCACGAATTTTCCGGAGGGCAACGCCAGCGGATCGGTATTGCCAGGGCTTTGGCAACCCAACCTAAGTTGATCGTCGCCGATGAACCAACTTCTGCCTTGGATGTATCGGTCCAGGCCCAAATCCTCAATCTGATGAAACAACTCCAGAGGGAGTTCAAGCTCACTTACCTGTTCATCTCTCACAATATTGGGGTCATTCGGCATATCAGTAACCGGATTGCCGTGATGTATTTGGGTAAGGTGGTAGAGATGGCGGACAAGCAAGCCCTGTTTAAATCACCCGCCCATCCGTACACGAGGGCCCTCTTAGCGGCCGTTCCAACATTGGACCCCAAAAAGAAAAGGGAAGAGGTCATCCTGGAAGGGGATGTCCCCAGCCCGATCCATCCTCCCCGGGGGTGCCGTTTTCATAACCGATGTAAGTACGCACTTCCAAAATGCAACGAGGAAGAGCCTTTCTTCCATCAAGTGGAAGATGGCCGTTGGGTCGCTTGCCATCTCTATTCTTGACCGTTACGGAGGAAACCATGTTCACACTGATCAAAGGTGGATCCACCTATGGCCCGGTAAAAATGGGACAGAAGGATATTCTCATCGTCGGGCGAACGATTGCTAAGATTTCGGATCGAATTGATCTCCCAAATGATTTTTCTCCCAGTGTCATCTCCGCCTCGGGCAAGATCGTCGTTCCGG
>CAYMTD010000039.1:0-4957 GCA_964393245.1 uncultured Syntrophaceae bacterium | reverse complement strand
CCAGCGAAAAGGATCGGGGTTTATCAGAGCAAAGGTAGCATCGAGGAAGGCAAGGATGCGGATCTGTTGATTTTAAATAAGGACCTCGAGATCGAAACCGTGATAGCAAAAGGCCAGATGATGATCCACCAGGGTGAGCTAAAGGTGAAGGGAACCTTTGAGAGCTGAAAGTGAGGAAGACATGAGGCCTTTGATCGGGATCACCTGCTCAAGAAGGGTCGTCGAAGGGTGGGCGCCTGACTTTGTTGTCAGCGCCCGGGCCCAGGATGGCCTCATCGAAGCGATCGAACATCCTTCGAGCCGATTTGTCCTTGGCGTTCAGTGGCATCCCGAAGGCATGTGGCAGAACGATCTTTATTCCAGGAAACTTTTCCGTGCCTTTGTACGAGCTACCTTCAACCCTCGAGGGGAAAAATAGGGGAAAAAAAATAATCCTGGCATTTTCACGGAGATCCAAATCCTGTTCTCCACAATGCGGGCAATGAGACCGCTGATGACTCTCGCGCTAAAAGACGAGCTGGATGAAAGAAGGTCGGGAAGGGAATTTGAAACACCTACTTGACAAGAATTATTCCAATATGATAATTAGTTTAATAGAGGAGGCTAAATGCAGAAATATCGAAACTCCGGCTTAAAGCTGACCCCTCAACGGCTGGCCATTCTCGAATACTTGGATGGAAATAAAGAGCACCCCTCCGCAGAAGATGTTTACAAAGCGGTCTCCAAAAAGTTCCCCACCATGTCGTTGGCCACGGTTTATAATACGTTGATGGTCCTCAAACAGCGAGGGCTCATACGAGAACTCACCATGGACCCGGTCAAGATGCGCTTTGACCCTCAACTGACTCCCCACCATCACCTCATCTGTATGGACTGCCGAAAGATCATCGATATCCACTCCCGCTTCAGGATCCATTTGCCGGAAGGGGAGAGGGAAGGATTCGAAATCGTCGGTAACCATATCGAATTCTACGGTCGATGTTCAAAATGCAAAAATAGAAAACATTAAATTATTCAATTCCGCGAAAAAACAGAAAAGGAGGGGAAAACAATGGGAAAGACAGAAGAATTTTTGAAGGAAGCTTTTGCAGGAGAATCACAGGCGAACAGGAAGTATTTGGCTTTCGCAGCCAAGGCGGACCAAGAGGGTTTTCCCCAGGCGGGTCGACTCTTCCGGGCAGCAGCAGAGGCAGAAACCGTCCACGCCCATAACCATTTAAGGACCCTTGGGGGTATCAAGAGTACGAAAGAGAACCTCCAGGAGGCCATTGCTGGTGAAACCCATGAGTTCAAGAAGATGTATCCTGAGATGATCGCAGCGGCTAAGGCTGAGGTAAACAAGGCCGGAGAAAGGACTTTCAACTTTGCCAATGAAGTTGAAAAGACCCACGCCCAGCTCTATCAGAAGCTTCTCGATAATCTGGGAAAGTCGCAGGAAAACTTTCCGTATTATGTCTGCCCCATATGTGGATTCACGGCCGAGAAGGCAGCACCTGGAGTCTGCCCGGTTTGTGGGACCAAGGGCGAGATGTTCAAAAAGATCGAATAATTAAGGGGGGAAACCATGAAGAAGGTATTGGTCTGTTATTTCAGCAGAACGGGTAAAACCCAACAGATGGCAGAGTACATTGCGGAAGGAATTCGGATCAGCGGACAAGACGTGGAGCTGAAGAAGATATCGGATATAAAAAATGAAAAGGAGTTGATGGGATATGATGGGTACGTTTTCGGTGCTCCCACCTATCATCGAGCCATGCCGGGGCTCGTCGAGACATTTCTTTTTATAGCACAGAAGGCCAACCTCCAAGGAAAGGTGGGCGGAGCCTTTGGTTCCTATACTCACAGCGGGGACGCGCCTAAAATGATTTTCGACACCATGGAACACGTGTATAAAATGAACGTGGTGGACCTGGGATCGTTTAATCTGCTAGAGCATCTCGTGGAAGCGAGAGACGGGATGAAAGCCTGTCATGATTACGGAAAAGCCATCAGTCAAAAACTCGGCACATAAAGCGTTTCTTTTGAAGCCCCCCGCCCGTAGGGCGGAGCTTTAAAACCCAAAATTCAAAACCGAGATCCCGAACCAATCCTGAATCAAGTTCAGGACAGGGCCCGGGATGACAACAAGACCAGAGCCAAACGATCTTGTCATGAACCTTGTGCTGAGCTTGACTCAGTATTGTTTCAGCATCTAGTGTCGTTTTTTCTGCCTTCGGCAGACGCATCTTTCATCCCCGTCCACAGGACGGGGTTTTGAGATGCGCTCTTAATAAACTTGCACTGCATGAGAATAGGAGGTTTTTTATGAGTGAACGAAAAGGCTTAGTAACGTTTATGGGGAATCCATTGACTTTGATTGGAAATGAAGTAAAGGTTGGGGAGTCAGCACCCGGCTGCGTCGTTTTGGACAACAACCTCACACCGGTCAACCTTTCTTCCTTCCGAGGGAAGGTTTGCATCCTCTCTTCCGTCCCATCTCTTGACACCCCGGTCTGTGACATGGAGACAAGGAAGTTTAACGAGGAGGCTGGCCGGTTAGGAAAAGACATCGTCATTCTGACCATCAGTATGGATCTGCCCTTTGCGCAGAAGCGCTGGTGCGCCGCGGCTGGAGTGAACCAGGTTCAGACTTTGTCGGATCACCGCGAGGCCTCTTTCGGAAACGCCTACGGGGTTCTGATCAAAGAGCTCAGATTGCTCGCGAGAGCGGTTTTCCTCATAGACCGAAAGGGAGTGATTCAGTATGTTCAGCTCGTGAAAGAGGTCTCAAAGGAACCAGACTACGAGGCGGTATTCAACGCACTAAAAAAACTTCAATAAAGGGGGAGAAAGATGACGAGAAAGTTAGTGCCACTCGCTTTGATAGCCTTTTTTCTCTTGACTGTCAGTTCATCCATCCACGCTGCTAATAAACCTCCACAAAAAGGAGAAACGCTTCCTGCCATGAGCCTTCCTATTCCCAAAAGTCCTGTTGAGAAGAGCTATCTGGGGTTATCTGGAGGAGGTTCTTTTAAAATATCCCAGATCAAGGCCAAGGCGGTGATCATTGAGATTTTTAGCATGTACTGCCCTTACTGTCAGAAGGATGCGCCCGCGGTCAACGAACTCTACAATCTCATTGAAAAAGATCCCGATCTCAAAAAGAAAATAAAATTAATAGGAATCGGCGCTGGAAATACACCCTTGGAAGTGGGCATCTTCAAAAAGAACTATACGGTTCCCTTTCCCCTCTTCGCCGATCAGGATTTCAAGATTCACAAGGCCTGTGGAGAGGTAAGAACCCCATACTTCATCGTTGTCAAAATCAATGAAGACGGAAGCCATCTGATTGTCCACTCTCAGCTAGGGGAATACCCGGGGGCCGAACCTTTTCTGGAATTAGTCCTCAAATCTTCAGGCCTAAAATAGGAGGAGGATATCATGAAAAAGAGAAGAGTCTTCCATCTCGCATGGGTTGTCGGAACCCTTTCTGTCTTTGCCTGTATCCCCGTGGTCCACGCCATCTCAGATGCCTTCAAGCAGAATATTTATAACGTGGGGACGCTCAAACCGGTTGATAGTGTCCTAAAGGTAAAGGTAGGAGACCCTGCTCCCGATTTCACCCTTCCCGCTCTTACGGGAGAAAAAATTTCACTGAACCAGTACCGTGGGAAGAAGAATGTGGTGCTTTCCTTCGTTCCCGCAGCGTGGACGCCGGTCTGTTCAGACCAGTGGCCGGGGTACAATATTCTGAAGGATATCTTTGACCAAAACGATGCGACGCTGTTCGGGATTACGGTAGACAACATTCCAACCCTCTTTGCATGGACCAATCAAATGGGTAAATTGTGGTTTCCGGTACTCTCTGACTTCTGGCCTCATGGAGCCGTTGCCCAAAAATACGGTGTGTTGCGGTCCGACGGTGTTTCCGAAAGGGCTTTGTTTGTGATCGACAAAAAGGCAATTCTTCGTTACATCAACGTCAATGACATTAACAAGAGACCGCCCCTGGAAGACTTGGTCAACGCTTTAGAAAAACTGAGTAAATAGAACAATGGACTATGAACAATGAACGATGAACTGGGGTCGATAAACCAAAGAAAAAGCTTATTTCGATTTAGACGATGGCCATATTTCTGAAGATGAGTTTAAAAAATCCCTCAAAGAGGGTGAAACGGTAGGTGCACAGCTTGTTGCGCTGGGCAAGAAAATTCGTAGCGAGGGGACTCGCCTCTGAGCATCTGTTGTTTATGGTTCATTGTCCATTGTTCATCGTCCATTGTCCATCGTTCATCGTTGAGCATTCAATGAAAAAGCGAAGACTCGGCAGGACTGATTGGGACGTCTCCGTCATCAGTTTTGGGGCAATTAAGCTACCCCGAAGGCATTCCCATCCCCGACCTATTCCGCATCGAAGGGTATTATGAACGCTACGGCATGAAAAAATGGGCAATCGAACAATATCGCCAACTCCCGGTGAAGGCAGGAGCCTGTTCCTCCTGTGAGCAATGCCTGACCCGATGTCCCTATGGGGTTTCCATTCCCGAACGCCTAAAAGAGATCCACCAGAGACTTCAGTGAACAAAATCTCAAATGCCAAATTTCAAAACCCAAATGTCAAATAAATGTCAAAGCCCAAATGCCCAAACTGAAAAATGATTTGGCCTTTGGATTTTGTCCTTCATTTGAACCTTGAAATTTGTCATTTGGCATTTATTTTAGATATGAATGATCTCCCCTTCAATCTTCTCACCGATATGTAGAATGCCAAGCGTAGGCCGGTGGATAAAGGAACGGGTGGGGGAGCCTGGGTTGAAGAAGTAAATATTCTTCACCTGGTGATGGGCGGGTATATGGGTATGACCATAAACGATCGCATCAACGTCGTCAAAATCATCTCTTACTCTTGACTCCATTCCAAAGGGATGGCCTCCTCCATGGACCAAACCAATTTTAAATTTACCGATTTCAATAACCC
>CAYMTD010000038.1:0-11196 GCA_964393245.1 uncultured Syntrophaceae bacterium | reverse complement strand
CCGTGGGTGAAGACCTCCCAACCCTCGCCTTTCCGTTTCGCATCAATGGCGATGACGATGCATTGGCTTCCGAAACGTTTCGATGCCCTCTCCACAAAATGGGGTTCCCTGACCGCTGCCGTATTGATCGAGACCTTATCTGCACCTGCCTTCAGCAGCTTTCGAATGTCTTCTAAATTCCTCACCCCTCCGCCTACGGTAAGAGGAATGAAAATTTTTTCTGCCGTCCTTCGAACGATATCGATGAGAATATCCCTCTTCTCATAAGAGGCTGTGATATCCAAGAAGGCGATCTCGTCTGCTCCCTGCGCATCATAAACTTTCGCATTCTCGACAGGATCACCTGCATCCTTCAAATCAACAAACTGGGTCCCTTTCACGACCCTACCGTCCTTCACGTCGAGACAAGGGATAATGCGTTTGGCTAACATTTTGCAAACCCTTTTTGTTTGAAATTTACTTTTTTGAAAAAGGAGTAATCCCTCCTAACCTTCCTTTACAAAAGGGAGGTAACTTATTACTTCCCCCTTTGAAAAAGGGGGATGGAGGGGGATTTGGCAACACGTATGGCTTCTTCCAGATCAATTTGGCCTGTGTAGAGCGCACGGCCCACAATGACTCCAATCACTCCATCGGATTCACAAGCCATCAGGCGTTCAATATCCTTTAATTCGGCAACCCCTCCCGAAGCAATCACGGGGATTGAGATGCCCCGAGCGAGAGCACCTATCGCCTCTAAATTTAAGCCTGTGCTCATGCCATCCCGTTCAATGTCGGTAAAGATGATTGCAGACAGCCTCAGTCCTTCAAACTGCTTGGCCAATTCGATCACCTCTAAAGAAACTTCCTCTTTCCAACCCTGAATGGCCACCCTTCCCTTTCTGGAATCGATCCCAAGGATCACCCTTCCCGGAAACTGGCAGCAGGCTTCTTCTACTGAACCACGATTCCTGAGGGCCGCTGTCCCCAAGATCACCCATTCTACCCCTAACGAAAGATAGGTCTTGACCGTCTCCAGATTCCGAATCCCACCTCCTACTTCTACGGGGATTCGGATGGATTTTACAATTTTCTCAATTAGTGATTGATGAACCGGCACCCCGGTCACCGCTCCGTTGAGATCAACCACATGAAGCCTCTCTGCTCCCTTTGACTCCCAGTGCTTTGCCATTTGAACAGGATCTTCCGAATAGATCGATTCTTGATCCATCCTCCCTTGGGAGAGCCTTACACACCTTCCATCTTTCAAGTCCACTGCAGGGATGATGATCATAGTGAGATAACCAATGAAAAATGCAAAATGCTATTATCCACTTTATGTCTTGCAGCGGCAATTCTAAAGTGATTATTGTTCGAGTTCTTTGAGCGCAGGAAGTTTCTTTAACACCTCATCTATGCCTACGCTTGCCAGTTCCGCAGCCGTCAGCCAAGAACCCTTTCTTCTGATGAAAGATCCTATTTTTAGCAGATTCTCACTGAGAGGTTTTTGGGTTTCATCGAACTTTCCAAGCCACACCATCTTCTCATCTCTTAACCGGATAAGATGGAGATCAAAGCTCACGGAGGCCGGGCGTTCCACCCCGAGAGAGGACCCAATTCTCTCCTCAAAACGAAAAAGAATGCCGATGCATACGAAATCGGCATTCAACGTCTTCCCGATCCGTATGGATTCCAAGACAGGTCTTTTCTCCATAGACTTTCTCTCCGATGGGACAACGATTGCCTCAACTCTCTTCATAGGAATGACTTGAAATGTCCCATTTGTCTCCATCTTTTCATAGACGAAACGAGTCAAAGTTTTCTCCGAACCAGCAAGGATTTCTCCCGCTCGGCGGATTCCGTTACAAACGGGACAGAAGACCCCTTTTTCTGGATCCTCCACCCCTACAACAGAAAAAGGGAGAATAGCCAATATGGGTTTCCTCTCATGTCTTCCGTCGAGAGAGCCCGGCAGAATTAAGCCCAACAGGAGAATCCATAGCAACATCAACCTCAATGTATCTCTGCTAAACTGAAATTTCAAAATCCGAAATGCTCCCTTCAATTAGCCCCCTACTCAAACGGAGACGGCTATGGCTTCTTCGTACCGATCTTCTTGGCATCCTCCAAGAATTGGGCAATCCCTTTGTCCGTCAAAGGGTGTTTCACCATTTGATCTATGATCGCAGGAGGTATGGTAACAATCTCTGCTCCAATCAATCCGGCTTCAATCACATGGATCGGGTTCCTTACACTAGCAACAATGATCTGCGTGGTAAACTCATCGTAATTGTCGTAAATCCCTCTGATCTGTTGAATCAGATCTATGCCACTGAAACTGATATCGTCAAGCCTCCCCAAAAATGGACAAATATAAGTCGCCCGAGCCTTGGCAGCCAAAATGGCCTGGCTCGGTGAGAAGAGGAGTGTGACATTCGTCCGAATACCCTCCATGGACAGGCTCTTCACAGCTTTCAGGCCCTCTGGGTTGATGGGAATTTTGATCACAATCTCTTCGCCCCAGGTGGCCATCACTCTGGCCTCTTTGACAATCTCCTCGGCCGTTGTTCCTGTCACTTCCACATTGATGGGCCCCTTCACCTCTTTCGAAATCTTTCTAATCAGTGTCTCGGTCTCTTCCCCCTCCTTCGAAAGGAGTGTCGGGTTTGTTGTTACTCCGTCGACCAATCCCAAGGCCTTTGCCTTCCTGATTTCGTTGAGATTTGCAGTATCGATAAAGATCTTCACGTTTTCCCCTCCTCACTTTAGATTTCAAATTTCAGAATTCAGATTGCAGATTGAAAAATCGTAAATCTGAAATCTGCGATAAGCAATTTGCGATTAGGTGATTCCCCAGGTCCTAATCAGGTCGTGAATGGCTTTGGTCTGCCGAAGGAGCCCCTCCATTTCACGCAAGGGCATCATGCTCGAGGCATCACAGAGTGCTTGGCTCGGGTTGGGATGAGTTTCAAGAAAAAGACCGTTGCAGCCAACAGCAACAGCCGCCCTCGAAAGATGAGGAACATATCGGGGGCTTCCTCCTTTTGGATCCTCACTCGGAATACCGTAATTTCTTATCACATGCGTGGCATCGAAGATCACCGGACAACCAATCTCCTGCATGATTGGAATCGAACAGACATCAGAGATTAATTTATTGTAGCCAAAACAAGTTCCTCGCTCGGTAAGAAGGACCTGAAAATTTCCAGTACTGTGAATCTTCTTGACAGCTCCTGCCATGTTTTCCGGAGAGAGGAACTGTCCCTTTTTAATATTGACCACCTTCCCCGCCTCTCCCACTTTAAGAAGCAGGCTTGTCTGCTGGCAGAGGAAGGCAGGAATTTGAATGACATCCAGAACCTCTTTGGCAAAATCTACATCCCCCTGCCGATGGACATCAGAGAGGACAGGGAGGCCCACAATCTCTTTCACCTTCTTGAGAATCTTCAATCCCTCTTCAAGCCCCGGGCCCTTATAAAATTTCTCAGAGCTTCGATTATCTTTTTCATAGGATGCCTTGAAGATTAAAGGAATCTCCAAGGATCCACAGAGGTTCTTCAGCTCTTTTGCAATCTCCAAGGCCATTTCTTCTCCTTCTAAGACGCAGGGGCCGGCTATCAGCACTAAAGGATTTCCTTTTCCGATTCGAATCTCTCCTACCCTAACTTCGTTCATGGAATGCCCTCCTAAAGATCGTGCTGGTGACTCGTGTTCCGTGTCACGTCAATGGTTGAAGACCTCTAAGAATGTCATGCTGAAATTTTTTCAGCATCTGTTTGATGAGACCCTGAATTGAACAGACTCTCCTTGGGCCCCGAGATTGGGCGGCCGCAGTGGGCCAACCCTGGGAATACATAACCCTCGCTTATCACTCATACTCATCGTCGGTGCATCAAATCGATCTGGCAAAGTTTTCTAATATCCTCAGCCCTTTCTGCTGGCTTTTCTCCGGATGAAACTGGGTGGCAAAAAGATTCTCCTTCCAGATGCTCGAGACAAAAGGAGTCCCATAGTCTGTTAGGCTCGACACCCACTGGGGTTCTTCCGGAATGACGTAGAAGGAATGGACGAAATAGAAGAAGTCTCCGGTCTCAATTCCCCGGAGGAAAGGAACCTCCATCTTCTTCTCAATTGCATTCCACCCCATGTGGGGAACCTTGTGCTCCTGATCGGCCTTGAATTTCACGACCCTTCCTCTGATCAGGTCAAGACCTTTTTGGAAACCGAATTCCTCACTTTCAGAAAAAAGAATTTGAAGTCCGAGACAGATTCCGAGATAGGGTTTCCCTTTCTGGATGGATCGAAGGAGGGGTTCGATCAGTCCAAACTTCTCTAAATTTTCCATGCAGTCCCTGAAGGCCCCCACTCCGGGAAGGACAATGGCTGAGGCCCTTTCAATCTCCTTTTTGTTCCGGGTCACTCTGGCCTCGAAGCCAACCCATTCGAAACCTTTCTGAACATTGCGGAGATTTCCCATTCCATAATCAATGATGACGATTTTTTTCATCGTTATCCGATGAGCAATGAGTTCGGAGCATTTAGTTCGGAGTTTTTAAATCAACCGTTATTCCCTCCGAACTCTTAACTCAAAGGATTCCTTTCGTGGAGGGCACAGAGGATGACCGTTCGTCGACAGAAACCGCTTGCCTGAGTGCTCTTCCAAACCCTTTGAACACCGCTTCCACCATATGATGGCTATTCCTTCCGTAAAGGAGATTGATGTGAAGGGTCATTCTTCCATGGTTACATAGGGCTTTAAAGAACTCTTCTACCAGTTCAAGGTCGAAGGTTCCGATCCTCGACCTTCTCGGTTTCATATGAAAAGTCAACCAGGGTCTCATGGAGAGATCCAGGGCCACAGAGGCTAAGGCTTCATCCATCGGTATCACGGCCATTCCGTATCTCTGGATTCCTTTGATTTCCCCTAATGCTTTTCTAATCCCATCGCCCAGACAGATACCCACATCTTCTACCGTGTGATGAGCGTCAACACCAATATCTCCTTTTGCCTTGAGGGAAAGATCCAGGCCGCCATGATAGGTTAGAAGACCGAGCATGTGATCGAAGAAGGGGATGCCCGTACGGATCGAGTGCTTTCCAGATCCTTCCAAATCGATCTTAAGGGAAATCTCTGTCTCCTTCGTCTTTCGCCTCACCTCGGCTTTTCGATGTCTCTTCATCCCTTCTCCTCATCCTGGACCTTTCGCGGTCAGGGTTCCAGTCTCATCTGAACTGCCCGGTAATGACCTTCCAATCCCTCCCAATCGGCGAACCGCTTTACATCCTTTTCAAAACTCTTCAGGGCTTCGTTTGTAAAACCCATCCAGTTTATTCTTTTCATAAAGTCTTCGACCCCCAGAGGGGACGAGAATCGAGCCGTGCCCGCTGTTGGGAGAATATGGTTAGGTCCGGCCAGATAATCTCCTATGGCCTCTGGCGTATGGAGACCGAGAAAGACGGCACCCGCGTTCTTGATCTTTTTTAATAAGGGAAAAGCATGGGAGAGAGAGAGTTCGAGATGCTCGGGTGCGATCCTGTTGGCTAACTCGACGGCCTGCTCTAAGTCTTTCACGACAAGGATGGCGCCTCTTCCATCGAGGCTGGTTTTTGCAATCTTCCGTCGCTTCAAAGAAAGGAGTTGCTTCTCGATTTCGCTCTTCACTTTTCTGGCAAAGGCCTCAGAGGTCGTCAAGAGGACCGCAAGCGCGCTCTCATCGTGTTCCGCCTGGGAGATCAGATCTGCAGCCACACAAGCAGGTGACCTCTTGCCGTCGGAGATGACCAGAATCTCGCTCGGTCCCGCCACCATGTCTACATCCACCACGCCAAAAACCAATCGTTTTGCCATCGCCACATACCGGTTTCCGGGACCAACAATCTTATCCACCTTTGGGATCGATTTTGTTCCATAGGCAAGAGCTGCAATGGCCTGCGCTCCGCCCACTCGATAGATCTGATCGACTCCCGCCAGATCCGCGGCTACCAAAACAGCAGGGCTAATCCCTTCCAGATGAGGAGGGGTTGTCATGACGATGTTCCTAACTCCAGCCACTTTTGCTGGGATCGCTGCCATGAGAACAGTGGAGGGATAGGAAGCCTTTCCGCCGGGCACATAGATCGCGACCCTCTCGAGAGGTCTGATCTCCTGTCCGAGCTGGATACCCTTTTCCAAGGCGGAGATCGATTTTGGGGTCGCCAGTTGGTGAAACCCTCTGATTCGACGAACGGCCTTCTTCAAGGTCCTCAGGAACCCCTGAGGAATTCTTTGGTAGGCTCTTTCTATCTCAGCTCGGGTGACCTGGAGTTTGTCGATGGGGATACGTATGCCATCCAGAACCCGTGTGTAATGGATGAGAGCCTCGTCTCCCCTCTTCCTCACGTCATTTAGGATAGACCGAACCCGTTTCTCGAGCCGAGGGTCATCCTGGATCTCCCTCTGATCCATTCGGAGGAGGTATCTCTCAAATCCTTTGTCCCCTATTCTGAGAATCTTCAATCGCTCTCCATCCTATTCCTAAAAAAGTTTTCTTTTCCAATCCACAATCTGCAATCTCAAATCAAAATAGCTTCAATCTTCTTCCTTAATTCTCTTAATGTCAGCACCCAGATTGGCCAATTTCTTGTCGAGGGCTTCGTACCCTCTATCCAGATGATAGACCCTTGACACCTCTGTCACGCCCGTAGCAGCCAGTCCTGCAAGGATGAGGGAGGCGCTGGCCCTTAGATCGGTGGCCATCACCGGAGCCCCGCTTAAATTCCCGGTGCCTTGAATAATCGCGGTGTTCCCCTGAATTCGAATATCAGCGCCCATTCGCCTCAATTCACTCACATGGATAAAACGATTTTCGAAGATGGTTTCAGAAATGACGCTCAACCCTTTTGCTAAACTCATGAGGACCATGAACTGAGCCTGCATGTCGGTTGGAAAACCCGGATAGGGTTGCGTCTTGACATCCACACTTTTGATGCGTTTGTTTCCCACGGCCCTCACCCCTTCTCCGTCCGTCTCAAGCTCCATTCCGGCCTCTCTCAACTTGTGGATGATCATCTCCATATGGTGAAAGGGGCAATTCAAAATTCGGAGATTTCCACGCGTTATTCCAGCGGCGACCATCAGCGTCCCAGCCTCGATCCGATCAGGGATGACCGAGTGTTCAACGGCGTGAAGCGATTCAACCCCCTCAATCTCGATTAGATTGGTCCCCGCACCTGAGATCTTGGCTCCCATCTTGTTCAGCACATTGGCCAAATCAACCACCTCTGGCTCCATGGCAGCGTTCTTCAACGTTGTCTTACCCTTCGCCAGAGCAGCCGCCATCATCAGGTTCTCTGTTCCGGTTACGGTGGTTGTATCAAAGGAAATATCGGCTCCCTTCAACCGATCAGCTCTGGCCTCAATATACCCATGACGCAGTTCAATCTTGGCTCCCATGGCTTCAAGGCCCATCAGATGGAGATTGATGGGGCGGGCGCCGATCGCGCATCCTCCTGGAAGCGAAACCCTGGCCTTCTTCATTCGCGCCACCAAGGGTCCCAAAACAAGGATGGACGCCCTCATGGTCTTCACGAGATCATAGGGGGCCTCATGGTTTGATATGTCTGTGGCATCGATTCGATAGGTCTTCCCATCCTCGTCTATCTTCACACCCAGATTTCTGAGTACCTTGAGAATGGTTCGCACATCCATGAGGTAAGGGATGTTGTGAAAGAGATTGGTTCCCTCAGTTAGGAGGCTGGCGGTAAAGATGGGAAGCGTGGCATTCTTTGAGCCACTCACCTCCACTTCCCCAATCAGCCTCTCCCCTCCTTTGATGACGATCTTATCCATCTTTAAGCCTCAAATCCGAAGATCGAAACTACGATCCGCAAGGAGCAAGGGGTCAGGCGTTCGTGGTAAAAAGCTACTTGCGATTTACGTCTCACGCTCTTACGGAGTTTCGAATTTCGTGCTTCAACGATTCATTTTTTCTGCGCTTTCACCACTCTCTCAATTCCTGAAAGATCTTTGATTCGTTCAGCCCTGTCGAAAACGCCTTCCTTTTCTATCACGGCGGATACCCTTTTCCCCTGGTCCTCTCCAACCTCCAAGAGTAGCCAGCCTCCTTTTCGGAGATAAGTGGGGCTTTGAGAAACAATGCTTCGATAAAACGCGATCCCATCCACCCCGCCGTTCAAGGCCACGATAGGCTCATAGTCCTTGATTTCTCTGGCCAGATTCTGGATCTCTGAAGATTGGATGTAGGGAGGATTTGAGAGAATCAGATGAAAAGATCCCCTTTCTCCCGTCGACCGAAAGGGGCCAAAAAGATCCCCTTGGAGAAAAGTGATTTGATGATGAACACCCGCATCCACGGCATTCTCTTTGGCTAAGAGGAGGGCCTCACCCGAGATATCTGTCGCCACAATAAAGAGATCTCTTACCTCTTTCGCCAAAGAGATGGCAATCGCACCGCTCCCTGTCCCTATTTCCAGCAAACGAGGAGTTCCTTCAAGAGAACCCTCTGAGAGAATGGAGAGACTTTGCTCTACCAGGAGCTCCGTTTCCGGTCGAGGAATGAGAACCCGGGGGTCCACCCTAAAATGAATGGACCAAAACTCCCGATCACCTAAGATATACTGAAGTGGCTCTCCGGAAACCCTTCTCTGAATCAAATGTTCGAGCCTCTCCCTTCCCTCCTTCCAGGATGGGTCTCTGAGGTGCGTGTAGAGGGCCTCCCTGGTGAGGTTAAGGGAATGGGCCAAAAGCAGCTCAGCGTTCAGCCGAGGGTTTTCAATTCCCTGCTCCCCCAAATAATTCGTGTACCAATTCAGGAGGTCTAAAATCGTCATCATTTTTGCCTCATAGCGCTCGTGGGTCGGGGGGTTCAAGTTAACACTCTCCTTGAAAATAATCTTTTTGAGGTCCATTCCGTTTACCTTACCCCCTGAACCCCTGCCTGCCCCGCCCTCGGTCGGGACCGGGGCCGGCAGGCAGGCTCGATCCCTTGACCCCTTCCTCCAAGGAGTTATTTTTCAGGGCCTGTGCCTGATAGTGGGTGGTCAAGGCATTCAGGATCTCATCCAGCTCTCCCTCAAGAATTCCTTCGAGTCGGTAAAGGGTCAATCCGATTCGATGATCCGTCACCCTCCCCTGGGGGAAGTTATAGGTTCGAATCCGCTCGCTCCGTTCTCCGGTTCCGACCTGGGTCCTTCGCTTCTCTGAAATCTCTGTCTGTTTCTCTTGTCTCGCCCTTTCTAACAATCTCGCACGAAGGATCTTAAGAGCCTTCGCTTTGTTCTTATGCTGAGATTTCTCATCCTGACAGGAAACCACCATCCCCGTGGGAAGATGGGTAATCCGGACCGCGGAGTCTGTTGTGTTCACGCTCTGCCCGCCTGGCCCTGAAGAACGAAAGATGTCGATTCGCAAGTCACTTGGATCGATTTGAACCTCGACCTCTTCCGCCTCCGGAAGAATGGCCACAGTGACCGTCGAGGTGTGAATCCGCCCTTGAGATTCCGTCGTGGGAACCCTCTGGACCCGGTGAACCCCGCTTTCATACTTGAGGCGACTGTAGACCCCCTTCCCTTCAATCAGGGCGATGATTTCTTTGAACCCTCCCACCCCGGTGTAATGGCGATTCAGCACCTCCATCCGCCAACCTTGCTTTTCTGCAAATTTGGAATACATGCGGAAAAGGTCGGCGGCGAACAGACCCGCCTCATCCCCACCCGTTCCGGCACGGACCTCAAGAAGAATATTTTTCTCATCGTTCGGGTCCTTCGGGAGAAGGGCCATCCTTAGGTCCTGTTCCATCTTTCCTCGCTCACCCGTGAGCCGGTTGAGTTCCTCCTTTGCCAGCCGTTTCATCTCCTCATCCTCTTCGCTTGCCAGGAGATGCTGGCTTTCTTTGATCTCCTCATCTAATCGTTTTATTTTCCGATAAAGCTCCACTATCTTTCCCAACTCGGCATATTCCTTGGCGACTTTTTGAAACTCCTCCTGCTTGCTGATCACCTCCGGTTGGCTCAGGAGATGGGACAGGGTTTCGTACCGCCGTTCGACCTCTTCAAATTTTTCAAACATCTTTTTTCTTAACTCCTATCTCCTATGTTGGATCGGCTAAGTTTTCTTGCTCGCCGCAACTGCCGTCGATGTTTCTTAAATCCCAAATAAGCTCCAAATTCTAACTTCGAATGACCAAAAAATTGTTCGAAATCTCGAATTTAGGTCATTTGAATTTGTTTGTTATTTGGTGCTCGGAACGTGGTGCTTATCTCAAAACCATACCCTTCCGCTTCCAGCACTCCCTTCAGGGCAGACAGGGCGACCTCAATTTGAGCCTCCGAGGGCTCCCGGGCTGTGAGCCGCTGGAGCCACAGCCCTGGCTTGATGAAATACTGGATGCCCCTCTTCTCCCGTTTTTGGTCGGCGAACCGAATGATCTCGTAAGAAAGCCCTGCAATAAGGGGGATCAAGACGATTCGAGACGCGACCTTATATCCAAACGGAAGATCATGGGGAATCATAGCAAAGACGAAGATGCTTACCATCATGACGATGAGCAGGAAGCTCGTCCCGCAGCGAGGATGGAGATAACTGAACCCCTTCACCCGGTCAGCAACCAATATCTCTCCAGCCTCGAAGGCAAAGATCGACTTGTGCTCTGCGCCATGGTATTCAAAGACTCTACGGATCTCTTTGAAAAAGGAGATCGTCCAGAGGTAGATCAGAAAGACGATCAATCGAATGACCCCATCCACCAGATTAAAGATAACCCCGCTTTCAGAGACCATTGGAATGACAAACCGCATCCAGTTCGTCAAGTACAGGGGGAACAAGAAAAAAAGAAGGACTCCAAAGCAAAGGGCTGCGCTCAGGGTGAGGCCCATGGCCCAGAGACTTAGGACCTTCTCTTCTTCAGAAAGTGCCTGATTAGCAGAATAGTTAAGAGCATGAAGCCCCAGGATGAGGGCCCCGATTAAGGTGATCACCCCCCTGAGCAGCGGGACCTTGAACAAGATGTTCTTTTCCGAAAAGAAGGTCAATCCCTGTCGCTTCACCACGATGTCACCCCTGGGCCTTCGGACCGCAATCGCCATCGATTGGGGAGACCTGATCATCACGCCCTCGATTACCGCCTGTCCTCCGACACGAAGGCACCTATCCTTTCGTGGAGAAACAGATTCATTCGGTAGAGAGGAGCCCTGATCAGGACTTTTTCTCCCCAAAAGCAT
>CAYMTD010000037.1:0-11341 GCA_964393245.1 uncultured Syntrophaceae bacterium | reverse complement strand
CATATCGCGCCAGGTTGGAACTGGCTTCTGCGGTGGCGATGATATAGTAAATGGCTACTGCATATTGCGTGTGAGGCAAAGAGATACCCTTCACCTCTGCCCCCCACTTCCCCAAAAGATCGATCGCCCCAGTGACAGCCCTGTCAACATCGGGGTCGATCCCCTCGATAAAATATTCCTTCGGAATGCCAATCCGAATCCCCTGGACATCCTTAACAAGAGATTTCGTATAATCCGGAACCTCAACGTCGACAGAAGTCGAATCAAAAGGATCGTAACCACTGATTCCGTTCAACAGGATGGCACAGTCCTGGACATCTTTTGCGATCGGCCCGATCTGATCCAAAGAAGAAGCGAAGGCCACCAACCCGTACCTTGAGACCCTCCCGTAAGTGGGTTTCAGCCCCACCACACCGCAGCAGAAGGCGGGTTGTCGAATCGAGCCTCCGGTATCCGTCCCGAGAGCAGCGATGCACTCGTCAGCAGCAACAGCCGCCGCGGAACCGCCACTTGAGCCCCCCGGAATGCAATCGAGATTCCACGGATTCCGGGTGATCTGAAATCCAGAATTCTCGGTGGAAGAGCCCATCGCAAACTCATCCATATTCAGTTTGCCAAGGAAGACAGCATCGTTTTCCCTCAGCTTCTTCACTACGGTCCCATCATAAAAGGGAACATAATTCCCAAGGATCTTCGAGCCGCAGGTCGTTCGAATCCCTTGGGTGCAGAGGATATCCTTCAGCCCGATGGGGATTCCGGCGAGATCTCCAATTTGCTCACCCTTCGCAATCTTACGGTCCACGCGATCTGCCTGCCGGTATGCTTCTTCCTCCGTCAAGAGAAGGTAGGCCCCGATCTTTCCATCCACCTTTTTGATCCTTCGATAAAGAGCCTCCGTAGCCTCCCGCGAGGTCACCTCCTTCTTCACGAGAAGGTCATGGAGTTGGTGAATGGTCAAACCGCACAGGTCCATAGGCATACCATCATTGGGAATAGTGGAATGACGGCAGGGCGGAATATTGAGTTGATTATGAGAAGATGCTATTGAAACTTTCTTCGTTTATTGCCCATTCTTCCATTGCTCCACCATTCCAATATTCCATTTTTTCTATTCGATAATCCTTGGCACCTTGAAATGCCCGTCTTCTTCTTCAGGGGCGATTCCCAGCACGTCCTCCCTTCCATAAGAAGGTCTTACTTCATCTTCCCGGAAGGCATTCTGGATGGGAATGGCGTGCGAGGTGGGCTCTACGCCTGCCGTATCGATGTGATTCAATTGCTCCATGTAGGTGAGGATCTGCTCCAACTGGTTCCCCAAGGTCTTCTTCTCCTCTTCCGATAATTCGAGCCTGGCCAGCCTCGCCACTTTTTCGATATCCATCTTCATGGGTTAATCCCCTGCTCTTGTTACCCTGAAAGCGCTTCTCTGATCTTCCTCAGACTCGCTTCTAATTTCAATCGAAGGGCTTGATACTGGGCGGCCTTCTCCCTTTCCTCCTGAACCACATCTGGAGGGGCCTTGGAGACGAACTGTTCATTGGAGAGTTTGCGCCCAACAAAGGCGATCTCTTTCTCGACCTTTGAAATCTCCTTCTCGAGCCTTTTCGCTTCTTCCTCTATTTTAGATCGATCCATTGGGACGAATATCTCCACGTTTCGAACAACAGCGAAAGCGCTGTAAGATGGTCTTTGAACCCTCTCCAGGATCTTTAGGCTCTTGACCTTCGCTAAATTTTGAATGAAGAGATGATCCCTCTGGAGTTTCTCTTTGTCCCCTTTCCCCTTCGCCCGAAGAAGTGCCTCGATGTATTCTCCTGGCGGGATGTTCATCTCCCCCCGTATATTCCTGAGGGCGGTAACGATCCCGATCATCAGTCCCATTTCCTCTTCAGCCTCTTCATCATCCCATCGATCCTCAGCTCTTGGAAAAGGCGACACCATGATGGAGCCATTCTCCTTTGTCAAGGGAAGCCGCTGCCAAATCTCTTCGGTTACAAACGGCATGAAGGGATGGAGCATCCGAAGAATATCATCAAGAACCCTCAAGAGGATCCTCTGAGTGATTCTCTTCTGATTTAAATCCTTATCCTGATAGAGATAAGGCTTAATCAGCTCAAGATACCAGTCACAGAATTCGTGCCAGACAAACTGATAGACAGAGTGCGAGGCTTCGTTAAACTTGTATTCTTCAAATGACTTCTCAACCGCACGGATCGTATGGTTCAACCTTCTTAGAATCCACCGATCCGGGAGGCTCAAATCGCCCGGGCGGGTGGTTTGAGCGGTCTCGCCAGGTTTCAAATCCTCGAGGTTCATCAGAGCAAAGCGAGAAGCGTTCCAGATCTTGTTGACAAAGTGGCGGTAGCCCTCTGTTCTCGATTCCGAAAGCTTTAAATCGCTGCCAGGCATATTCAGGGCAGCCAGCGTGAAACGGAGGGCATCTGCGCCGTAACGATCAATCAGATCGAGGGGATCCACCACATTCCCACGGGTCTTCGAATATTTCTCTCCCCTCTCGTCCCTCACCAAACCATGAATGTAGACCTCCTTGAACGGAACATCCCCCACGAACTTCAAACCCATCATCATCATTCTGGCCACCCAGAAGAAGAGAATGTCGAAACCTGTGACCAGCACCGACGTGGGATAGAACTTTTTGAGCTCCTTCGTCTGCTTGGGCCATCCCATGGTAGAAAAAGGCCAGAGGGCAGAGCTAAACCACGTGTCCAGGACATCGGTCTCTGGTCTTAGGCGATCGGAACCACATTTCCCGCAAGTGGAAGGGGTTTCCTTGGCCACCATGATCTCTCCGCAGGCGTCGCAATACCAGGCGGGGATCCGATGCCCCCACCAGATCTGGCGCGAGATGCACCAGTCCCTTATATTCTCCATCCACTCAAAGTAGGTCTTCTCCCAGAGCTCAGGGATGATTCGGGTGCGGCCTTCTCTGACTGCCTCAATGGCCGGCTTGGCCAAAGGTTTCGTCCTTACAAACCATTGAAGAGAAAGGTTGGGCTCGACGATCGTCTTGCATCGGTAGCAGTGACCGATCATGTGATGGTAGTCTTCGGTTTTTATCAGAATGCCATCTCTCTCGAAATCCTCAACGATCCGGCTTCTGCAATCGAAACGATCCAGCCCTCGATAGGGTCCGGCATTCTCATTCATCCGGCCCGCTTCATCGATCACCTTGATCTGCTCGAGACCATGCTTCAGTCCGATCTCAAAGTCGTTGAGATCATGGGCAGGTGTGATCTTGAGGCATCCGGTTCCGAATTGAATATCAACATAGGGATCGGCGATGACCGGAATTTCCCGGGCAAGGACCGGAAGGATGACTTTTCTCCCAATCTCTCTCCGGTATCGCTCATCCCCCGGGTTAACGGCCACTGCCGTATCCCCCAACATCGTCTCCGGACGCGTCGTCGCCACGACTACGAAGCCATCGCCTTCCTTAAATGGATACTTGAGATGGTAGAGCTTCCCCAGGGTCTCATGGTGCTCCACTTCAAGGTCGGAAAGGGCGGTTTGGCATCGAGGACACCAGTTGATGATGTAAGTGCTCCGATAGATTAACCCTTCCTGATAGAGGCGGATGAAAACCTCTCTTACTGTCTCGGAGAGGCCTTCGTCCATCGTGAAACGTTCCCGGCTCCAGTCGCAAGAAGCTCCCAGCTTCTTCAACTGGCTGATGATCGTCCCTCCCGACTCTTCCTTCCATTTCCAGACCCTCTCGATGAACTTCTCCCGGCCCAGGACATGACGGTCCAGGCCCTCCTCCATAAGCTGTCTCTCCACCACGTTCTGCGTGGCAATTCCTGCATGGTCCGTCCCAGGCATCCAGAGGACAGTATAATTCTTCATCCTTTTGTATCGTATCAGGATATCTTGAAGGGTGTTGTTGAGGGCGTGTCCGATGTGCAGTGAACCGGTCACATTGGGAGGGGGGATGACGATGGAGTAGGCCCTTCGCTCTGAATTTTCATCCGCTCTGAAGTAGCCATGATCCATCCAAAAACGGTACCACTTTTCCTCCACCTGATGGGGGTCATAAGATTTGTCCAGTATCGTTGAGGCCATCGATTCAACCTTTTCCTCCCTATTCCGTTTCTCCCTTCTCCAACCTTCTGATTTCTTCCTCAATCATCTTTTCCGCCAAGTCAGGGACGATTTCTCGCACCATCTTTTCAATTCTTTCAATGGTCAGTTGGACAATGTCCTTCGTCATTTCCGGGACATGCTTCGTAATAAACTCTTCCATCATCACCTGAACCTTTCCTGAGATGACCTCTTCCACCTGCTGTTCCGTTCTTCTCAACGGAGGCGTGACTCCCGGTTCGAAGAATCGAGGGGCTCCGGTGGTTTCTGCCCTTGCGGCCATCCTTTCCGGAAACCGTGTGATGACTCCCTTCTCCTCCTCGGCTACTTCGGGACCCTCTAATCCCTCGAAGAGTTCGATCTTTTCTTCTGCTTTGAGCCCCCTAACGACCTCAAGCGTTTCTCCCTCGAGAGGTTTTTCCTCCTCCAAGACTTCTTCTTCGAGCAGTCCACCCTCCTCAAAGAGTTCTTCCTCTTCAAAAAACTTCTCCTCTCTCAGCTCTTCCTCTTGAAGCCCTTCTTCTTTCAATTCCTCCTCTTCCAGTTCCTCCTCACCCAACGTTTCCTCTTCGAGCAGCCCTTCTTCCTTCAATTCTTCTTCTTTGAGCATGTCTTCCAGAAGGGCTTTGGGGAATTCTTCCTTTTCGATGCTTTCCACCTCCTCTTCGATCGGTATTTCGAGGGAGGCTGCCTCTTCTCGAATCTCCTCCTCCAACTCATCTACCGAAAGAGGTGGAAGGACCTCTTCTACCGGGGCTTCCTGCTTGCGGGCTTCGATCTCCACCCCCCTTTTCAGGGCGATCTCGAACTCATCGAATGCAAACGGTTTCTCCTCAACCTCCAGAACCGGGGTGGGCTTCGCTTCCAAACCTTTCTCCGCCGCTTCAGTCGGTCCCTCTGTTTCCGATGGAAGTTCCATCTTTCCCACCTGTTCGAGAATATCCTCCAATTCGATCTTCTCAAAAAGCTCTTCCTCTTGAGGCTCCCTTGGCGGCGGAGCTTCCTTCTTCAATTTGAACGGGAAATCTTTGGCCTTCTCCTCTTCTCCTTCGAGAGAAAGAACGAGTCCTTCCTCCGCAGCAACCTTTTCCTCTTCTATGAGCTTCTCCCAGGATTCCAATGAGGCGACTTCCCCGAACGGCTCAGCCTTCTCCGAAACGATGAAATCATCGATGCTCATCTTCGATTCCGATTCTTCTACGACTTCCTCTGCGACGTCCAATAGATCGATGATCTCTTCTTCTTCTCCCCCGGCTCCCCGTGATGCAAATCGTTCCTCTCCCATATCGGCGAACGTTTCCAATTCCATCTTCTTCTTGGGGGTTCCCCCCTTTTCAGAAGGGGTCCCTTCCAGCAGCCTGTCAACCATGGTTAGGACCTGACTTTGGTGCAGAGGTTTGGAGAGAACGCCATCGGCTTTGAGGCGATGGCGTTCTTTGTCTGAAAGTTCTTCAAACATATTGAGAAGGAGGATGAATGGAATCGATCTGAAATTGGGATCCCCTTTAATGGCCTGGCAAACTTCGTAACCGTTCTTCTCGTTGAGAGCGGTCCCGGCGATGATGAGGTCCGGCCTGAAGAGTTTAACCCGGAGCAGGACGTCTTCACCGCTCTCAGAGAAGACCAGGTGATAATCAGTGGCTCCAAAAATCTTTTGGAACTCCTTCTGATTCGCCTTGTCCGAATCGCCGATCAGAATCTCTTTCGCCATTCTTCGTTCTCCCTGAAACAAATCAGGAGATAGAACAATCATGATGTAATTTTAAGCCTTTGTATCACAAGGGATACCGATTGTCAACCCTTCACCCCTTTGCGCCCTTAGCGCGGGAAGGGCCTCCTGTTCTTATAAAATTCTCCACGTAGGCCGAGAGGTCAATATCAAAATCATAAAGGACTCTTGCCGTTGGCTGACGGATCTCGATCTTTCTCCTCAGGTCGGTCGGCGTTGCGATCACCACGACGTCGCACTCCGAATCGCGGATGGTCTCCTGGAGATCTTTAATCTGTTCGGCCGAGTACCCCATCGCTGGGAGGACCCTCCCAATGTGTGGATATTTTTCATAGACCTCCTTTAGCGATCCAACCGCATAGGGTCTCGGATCGATTAATTCCGCGGCCTCCTTTCGGCAAGCCGAGGCCCCTGCCCCGTCGGGCATGCCTCCGTGGGTGATGGTCGGCCCATCCTCAATGACCAGAACCCGTTTGCCTCTTACCTGCTCCGGGTCTTCGAGGTGCGTCACCGATGGGGCTTCCAGCACCTCTGCTTCGGGATTGAAGAAGGAGATATTCTTCCGAATGGTTCTCAGCGACTCCTGACTCCCCTCATTCACTTTCGTAATAATGAGGAGGTCCGCTCTCCTCAAATTGACCTCTCCAGGATAGTAAAGCCTCTCATGACCGGGTCTCAAGGCATCCAATAAGACAATCTCCAAGTCCGGCTTGACAAAAGGGAAGTCGTTGTTACCGCCGTCCCAGATTAGAACCTGAGATTCTTTTTCCGCGTCCCTCAAAACCTTTTCATAGTCGATGCCGGCGTAGACGGTGATCCCTTTCCCCACCAGGGGCTCAAACTCCTCCCTCTCCTCAATGGTGCAGGCCTCCCGATCCACGTCCCTCAACCTCGAAAACCGCTGAACAGGCTTAAACGAACAGTAGGCCATCGGATGTCGAATGACCGATACCTCGAGTCCCCGGTTCTTTAGAAGGGAGGCGATCTTCCGAGTAATAACCGATTTTCCGCAACCGGTCCTGACGGCGCAGACGGAAATGACCGGAACCTTGCTTGTAATCATGGTCTCTTCGGGACCGAGGAGGAAAAAATCCTTTCCTTTGGAGAGGGCCAGAGAGGCCTTCTCCATGACTTCTTGATGGGAAATATCGCTGTAAGAGAAGTGGATCTGTTGGGCATGGGTCTCTGAGAGGAGACGCGGAAGATCTTCTTCAGGGTAGATCGGAATCCCCCTCGGGTAATAAGCTCCCGCCAGTTCCGGCGGATAGATCCGATTGGCGATGAAAGGAATCTGGGTCGCTGTGAAGGCGACGACCCGATAGAGGGAACGCCTTCTGAAGAAAGTGTTGAAATTGTGAAAATCCCTTCCCCCTGCGCCGAGAATAATGACCCGGATCGATTCCTGCCTGGAACCTTTACCGATCTCTTTTTTCTGCCGAGCTTTTGCCATCATACAATTTTCCAGGGCTGGGGAAGAAAGATCCTTTCATAGAGATTGAAGGCATAACGGTCCGTCATGCCAGCCAGGAAATCACAGATGCATCGTTCCGGGGAGTCGTAAAGAGACTCTTTTTCGATGAAAAAGAGGAAGGGCTCGCGATGCTCCATGAAGTAATGAAAAAGTTCGGTTAGAATCTTGGCCGCCTTGTGAAAATCGGCGTGGACCATTTCGTTCTCGTAGATGCGCTCCCACAGGAAATCCCTCAGTTCAATCATTGCCGAATGAATCTCCCCCGTCACATACAGCTTCCCGTCGTCCTGGCGCAGGGTCTCGGTGACGATATCGCTTACCATGGTATTAATCCGTTTGGAATGGGTCTCCCCCAACACATGTAGACAGCGAACGGGAATATCCCTTTGAGAGATGACGCCCCCTCTCATGGCATCGTCAATATCATGATTGATATAGGCGATGATATCTGCGATCCGCACGACCTGACCTTCTAATGTTGTCGCCTTACCCTCCGGGTCTTCGCAGAGAATTTCGCCGCGTCCTTTGCTGTGTCTCGAAATGCCATCGCGCACTTCGTAGGTCAAATTCAATCCCTGTCCATCTCTCTCCAAAAGGTCGACAACCCTCAGGCTCTGTTCGGCATGGTTGAATCCGCCGGGGATGATCGTATTGAGCGTATCCTCTCCGGCATGCCCAAAGGGTGTGTGGCCGATGTCATGGCCCAGGGAGATGGCTTCTGTCAACTCTTCGTTCAGACGGAGGGCCTTCGAGATGGTGCGCGCAATCTGAGAAACTTCGAGGGTATGGGTCAACCGGGTCCGGTAGTGATCTCCCGCCGGTGCCAGGAAGACCTGCGTTTTATGCTTCAGTCTTCGAAAAGACTTGCAATGGATGATCCGATCTCGATCATGTTGAAAAGCCGGCCGGAGGGGGCACTCTTCCTCAAAGCGCTGCCGTCCCCTGGTCATTGAGCTAAGGGTGGCGAAAGGGGAGAGGATAAGCCTCTCCCTTTCTTCCAAAGCCTCTCTTATGGTCTTATGCATCTTCAGTGCCTTCGCGCTATTGCGTTGACAAGTTCTCAATCAATCGACTATCTTATTGGTAGATAACCTATCATAAAAGAAGGGCTTTATCAAACGTGAAGAAATTAAGCCCGTGACAGCGAATTTAACGATGGATCTTAGACATATAAAACAAAAAATTCTTCAAGACCCTATCCTCTTGAAGCTATCCGATCTGTCAAAAGAGCAGAACGTCCCTCTCTTTCTGGTTGGAGGATATATTCGGGACCTGTTTCTTGGAACCCCAGGCCCAACCCATGAGCGGAAGGAAAAGGATTATGACTTTGCCCTGCCGAAGGAATTTTCCCCATTCATCCCAATGATGGAGGGGATGCTTCATCTCTCCTTCTTCAAAGTTGGAAGCGAGGAAAGGGAGACTCTTACCTATCGGGTGGTCCACGAGGACATGTCCATCGATCTCACATTTCTCCAGGGAGACAGCATCGATGAGGATCTCCTGAGAAGGGATTTCACCATCAATACCATCGCCTTCTCCCTGCGGGATGAGACCTTTCATCAGGTCGAGGGCGCCTGGGAAGATATGCAGAGGAAGGTGATCCGAAGTGTTTCAAGACATTCTATCGACCAGGACCCTTTGAGAATGCTCAGGGCCATTCGATACCTTTGTGCCCTTGACGGCTTTGTTCTCGATCCTCAACTGAGGGAAGAGATCTTTCAGAAAAGGGAGCTGGTTCAAAGCCTGCCCGGGGAGAGAATCAAAATGGAACTCGATCATATCCTTCTCTCCCGGAGGCCTACCCTGGGGTTGAGGTCGCTTTATGAATCGAGTTTACTCCTCACCCTCTTCCCGGATTTGAAAGGTCTTGAACATCTCGGACAGAGCAAACACCATCACCTCCATGTCCTCTCCCATACCCTCCTGATCGTTGAAAAATTATCCTGGGCGTTTGATTGGGTCGCCTCGAGGGCAGGGGGATTTCCCCTGACTCAGCAAGACCGTCTGGCCTTGTCTTACGCCGCCCTCTTTCATGACCTGGGAAAACAGGATACCTATTCAAGGGACGAAAAGGAGAAGGTCCACTTCTACTCCCATGAATCCTTCTCCTGTCAGAGGGCAGAGGAAATCATGGAGAGACTCCGTTTCTCCAATATGCTGAGGAATAAAGTCCTCCACCTCATTCAGAATCACATGAGGATCCTCAACCTCTCGCGGGAGACCAAGGAGACAGCGCTGAAGCGATTGGTCTACCAGGTCGGAGACGACATCCCTTCACTTGTCCTCCTCACCCTGGCCGACAAAGAGGCGAGCCGCGGAATCTTATCCGTTCAGCTTGATGAGGTCGTGGAAGACCACTGCCTTCGCATCCTCAAATGGTTCAAAGAGAAGGAGGTCGTCCATCCCATTCCGCTAATTAACGGACATGATGTGATGGCTTTAGGTTATTCGCCAGGGCCAAAGGTCGGGGAGATCTTAAACTTCATCCGGGGAAAACAGGTCGAGGGAGAAATCAAAACGAGGGAAGAAGCCTTGAAACTTTTGAAAGAAAAATTTGGAGACTGAACACACCCAGTCTGTCCCCAGCGGAGAGGGGAGGAATTCCTTAAGATCCAAGGCGTTGAGGAATCTCCTTTTCACCCAGTCTCATCGGTATCATCACAGCCATCACACAGAGGACCAGAACAACGGCGAAAGAGCCTACCAGCCAGAGCCAATGAAACCCCTTCAGGCCAACCCGCTGGATCCCGCTCATGAAGATAGAATAGACCGGCCCTGCCTCAAGCGCAACGACAGCGAGGATGAAACCGATCGATAGGGTCATGTAAATGAGACCGCCAAGGCTTGTGACGGACTGGGCTGGATTCTCAGCCTGGAAATCAGGATACATGGCACCAAGACCCAAACCCATGGAGACAATCCCTGGAACCATACAGAAGATCGTCACGACGGAAAGAATCATCATGAAGGGAGTGACATGAAGAAGGAGGTTCGTCGCCACGATCAACACTTCTGAAAGGAAAAGAAGAGGAAGGAAGTAAACGAAGAATTTGATCCAGAGGAAAGTCCGGATCGAAATGGGTGACGATCTAACGATCCAGAAGGCCTCTCCTTCCTGGCTGACGGCAGGGTAGACAAACCTCGCTGAAACCGCCGCCAGGACAAATGCAGCCAAAGCGATATTCAAGAAAGAGAGAATGTTTTGGAGGTAAACGATTCGGATCGAGGATCGCTCCAGGGGCAGAACCGAAAAGTTGTAGAGATAGATCACAAGGAGGCCTGCCACCAGAAAGATCTGTGACCACTGGGTCTGGTCTCTAAGAAAGGTCTTGATCTCTTTTGTCACGAAGGCCCTCACAGGGCCAGAAAGAAACCGCAGCGGAAACCCTCCCCTCCGACTCCCGAAGCGATGGGAGGGGAACAGCCTCCGGGAAGCTACTTGCGCTTTGGACAAACCTTTAAAGTAGACGACGCTGGAGACCCAGGTGGTGATGAAAATCAGGCTGATTGCAAAACTCCAGAATAAGGCTGAGTGGAAAAAGGCATCTTTCGTCGCTCCTGTCAAGCTGGCTCGCAGGCTATCAAAAAACCAGCTGGTAGGAAGCCAGGGGGAATGGGACGAATCCAGCGTCCTGAGGTAAAGGATAAAAGGCATCAGCGACTCCGGATTGACAAACTTCTCTGGCCTGATCAAACGGAAAACGATTACGAGAAGAAGAACGAGAAGAAGGCCGAGGAAAACGAAGACGCCTCTGATTCGGCCCGCTGGCAAAAAGAGAGCCACCACCATGACGGCAAGGACGCTAAGGCTCGATGCCACTGAGCAGAATGGGAAGAGATTGAGGCTGACCATCAGGTAGTAAAAGACTCCTGGTTTGTAAACAATGCCGTAAGAAAGAAAGAGAGGAAGGCTGAAGATAAGAACCATCCATGAACTGTCTAAAGTAGATTCCATCCACCTTGCAAGAAAGATCTTCCCCCTCGAGACGGGCATGGAATGAATCAGTCCGAGGTCTTTGCTCAGGTAGAGTTTCGAGAGCGAG
>CAYMTD010000036.1:0-11662 GCA_964393245.1 uncultured Syntrophaceae bacterium | reverse complement strand
GGGCTGAGGCCGCTATGATCAAACAGACCATAGGGGTCTTCAGCCTTCGGCCGCCGCGGCTGGAGATCTCGTATACGTCGTTCGTCTCATAGAGGTGGATCCAGACCCCGGAACAGAGGAAGAGCAACGCCTTGAAGCCTGCATGAGTGGTTAGATGGAAGCTCCCCGCAAAGAGGCTGCCCGCAGCGAGTCCCATGATCATGAATCCAAGCTGGCTGATAGTGGAGTACGCCCAAACTCGCTTGATATCCTGGCTGACCATGGCCATGGTGGAAGCCAAGAGCATGGAGATAGTGCCGATGGCAAGAAAAACGGTCATAGCATCCGCCGATTGGCTCAAGAAGGGAAACAGGCGAGCGAACAGATAGACGCCTGCAGCGACCATGGTAGCTGAGTGAAGGAGGGCGCTCACAGGTGTAGGGCCCTCCATGGCGTCGGGTAGCCATGTCATGAGCGGAAACTGTGCGCTCTTGCCAACGATGCCGCCGAAGATAAGGAGAGCCGCCAGCGTAAGAAGGTTGGAGGGCATGCGAGCCGCTATCTTCGGACTGTTCATCTCCAGGATCTCCAAGTTTCCTAAGTGGAACAGCACGAGCAGAATTCCGATGAAAAAAGAGACGTCACCCAGCCGGGTCATGACAAAGGCCTTCTTTCCGGCCTGGGTGGCGCTAAACCTCTCATACCAGAAGCCGATCAGAAGATAAGATGAAAGCCCGACCAGCTCCCAGAAGACATAAAGCTGAAGCATGGCAGAGGAGATGCTCAAGGTCATCATTGCCCATGCGAAAAGGGACTGAAACGCATAATATCGGGAGAAACCGGGATCGCCCGCCATGTAGCCCAGGGAGTAGACCTGAACAAGAAAACTGATGACCGCCACCAAAGACAGCATGAGCAGGCTCAGCGGGTCGAACAGGAAACCAAAGGGGATGTAGATATCCCCTGCAACGAGCCATCCGGCGGCATGGTGGATTGGCTCGGCTGCGCCCCAGTGCCGAGCGAGGAGAAAGATGGCCCCGGCAAGCGAACCTGCCACCGCTGCGATCGAAAGTCCGGCCGAGAGGCGACGATGATTCCTCGTGAAGACAATGATCAGCAGGAAGGAGAGAAAAGGCAGCCACGTGGTCAGTATCGCCGCCATTAAACTCGGATCTTGTAGCCAGGAAGTCATTGTTATTCTGCCTTGAGCTACCCCTTCAAGATGTCGTAACGGTCCGGATCGAGGGAGCCTGTCCGTCGATACACGTTGACCACTATTGCTAATCCTACGGAGACCTCGGCTGCCGCTACCGCGAGGATGAAGAGCATGAAGACCTGGCCTTCCATGAGCTGCCAGCGCAGGGACGCACCGACGAAGCCAATGGCCGCCGCATTCATCATCACCTCCACACCGACCAGGGTCATGATCAAGTTTCGATGGGCCACGAGGCAGACGAGACCCATGACGAAGATAAGCCCTGCCAGAAGTAAGATATGGCCAAAGGGAACGATCATGAGCGTCCCTCCGTTCCCCCGTTAGAAAGAGTGCCCTGCCGTTCTGCAGCGGGAGTAGATTTTGAGACAACCCCGCCAGCATCTAATGCCCCACCGGAATTTCTAACGGGGTTTATTTCTATTTCGGCTTCGTCGCCCCCCGTGCCTCTTCCTTTGCCCACCTGGATGATGGTCACCAATGCAACGAGGAGGAGAATGGAGACGATCTCCACTGCCAGCCAATATCTCTCGAAGAGGAAGCGACCGAAATCCTTCGGCTGGGCAGAGGCGCCCTGGAGAACGATCCCGCTGTGGGGATCCTTGAAAAGCATCGCAATGAAAACGGCGAGAAAGACGATCCCCAAGAGCGCGGCATGTCCCCACTGAGGCATCAGTCCGAGCTCCCGGGGCGACCGCTGGAGCAACATGATCACAAAGAGAATGAGGACCATGATTGCCCCTGCGTACAGGATGACCACGAAGGCGGCAAGCAGGGGGGCACCGAGAAGGAAGAAGAGGGCTGCTGTTGCCAAGAAGGCGACGATCAGATAGAGCACGGCATGAATCGGCTGCCGCCGGGTTATGGCAAGACCCGTCGCCGTCAGGATGGCGATGGAAAGGAAGTAAAAAATGGCAGCGTAGAAAGTCACTTTCGCCTCCCATAATCCATTATGGAACGCTGAAGCCTAACCGTTAGGCTTAACCTTTTGCTTTCCCATCATTCCACCATTCCATTTTTCCATTATTCCAATTGGCTTCTACGGCAAATTGCTTTTGAGATCTACCGGTTCTTCTTCGTTAATATGTGTTCCCTTATCCCCTACCATGGTCACTCCTGCATATCGGTAAAAATTGTACTCCTTGTTCTTTCCGCCGTGGTTGACCAGAAGGTCCTCTTTTTCGTAAACGAGCTTCAAGACATCCTGTTGGCTCGTCTCATAATGAGGGGTGAGTTGAATCGCTAGAGTAGGACACGCCTCCTCACAGAGTCCTCAGTAGATGCATCGTGCGAAGTTGATCCGGAACCAACGAGGATAGCGGCGTCCATCTTCTCTCTCGGCCGACTGCATGGAGATGCAGCTGACCGGGCAGACGGCAGAGCAGAGGTAGCAAGCCACGCAACGCTCTTCTCCATCCGGGTCACGGGTGAGGATGATCAAAGCCCGGGACCTGGCAGGAAGAGGTCTCTTATATTCCGGATACTGCTCGGTCACGGGCTTGCGGAAGAGAATTTTCAATGTGGTTGCAAACCCCTTAAGAAAACCTTTGATCCATTCCATAGATCCCCTTCTTAAGACCTCCTGATTAAAATGACGGCACCCGTCGCCATGATGTTGAGCAAGGAAAGAGGAATGAGGACCTTCCAGCCTATGCTCATCAACCGGTCATATCTCAGCCGGGGCAACGTTCCACGGAACCAGATCAGGACGAAGACGGTTAGAAAAACCTTCAAAAGGAACCAGAGAATGGGTGGAAGAACCGGACCTCGCCATCCTCCGAGGAAGAAGATTGCCACCAGTCCACCCAGAACGATCATGGTGATGTATTCGCCCAGAAAGAAGAGGCCGAACCGCATTCCACTATACTCGGTGTGGTATCCCGCCACCAGTTCATTTTCCGCTTCGGGGAGATCGAAGGGAATTCGTTTGATCTCCGCGGCCGCACTAACGAAAAAGAGGATGAAGGAGACGGGTTGAATCAGGATGAACGGAAGTCGGCTTTGGGCATTGACAATATCGACCAGGCTGAAGGAACCTGCAAGCATGACGATAGGGACGAGGGAGAGTCCCAAGGAGACTTCATAGCTGATCATCTGGGCCGCTGCACGAACCCCGCCCAGGAGGCTGTATTTTGAGTGAGAGGCCCATCCCCCTAATACCACTCCGTAAACACCGATGGAAGAGAAGGCCAGAAAGAAGAGGACACCGACATTTAAGTCTGTAATAACCATGGGAGCAGGCCCAAAAGGGATTACGGCGAAGATGAGGAGAGCGGTTGCCCCCACAATGCCGGGAGCAAGAAGAAAGATCCTTTTATCGGCTCCCTCGGGGACTGTATCCTCTTTCGTCATTAGTTTGATAACATCCGCCAGGGGTTGTAGAAGCCCAAATCTCCAGGTTCGGTTCGGGCCGAAGCGGGCTTGTATCCTTGCCAGGAGTTTGCGCTCCACCCAGACGAGGTAGGCCGCTAAAGTGAGAAGGAGGATGAGCACGGCCAAGAGCTTTATGATCAGTAAGATCATACCAGTGATCCAGGTTTCCATGGCTTAGTCCAGAATCTTTTCTATATGGTCGAAGGAGACCCTTGCAGGAAGGGTCTCTAACTTCTGCCACTCCAGTTGGCGGTGTCTGGGTAAAACCAGGACTCCAGGAGCCAGGTTCTCAGAAATAGAAAGTTCTACTTCGAGCTTTCCACGATCCAATTGAAGAGCAACTCTATCCTGGTTCATAAGGTTGAGTCTGGATGCGTCTGTCGCATGCATCAGAAGGGAAGGTTTCCTTTCGGCCTCTCTGATGTATTTGGAGAGGGAAGAAAGTTCTTCTGTCCCGAAGGTCCAATCCACCAACAGAAGTTCGAGGTGGCCATCCGTACGATCTCTCTCCCCTTGAGTTAACCCGTCCATGGAAAAGAGATTTTCCCTGGCCTCTTCAAGACGGAGTCGAATGCCGTCGGAGAGGTTGCCAAAGATAGGATTCTCCCCAGCCATCCATTGCCAGAGATGGCCCCGTCTCATTGTCCTCCATTCTCCGGGAAGATCGAGTCTTTCCAAAAGTTCGGCCAGGATCTGCCAGGCAGCCCTCGGCTCATTTCCGGGAATGTCCTCCCTGAAGGCTCTGGGCGGGTGGCCTCCGCCGCTGAGCTGCTCAATCGGGATGCCGCCGGAATGGGCCGCCGGTGAAAACTGGACCCTCCCTTCCTGATTCACAAACGCCATTTCTGTTTCGAAGAGGGTTCGCGTGGGCAGGAAGATCTTTGCATGCCTCACCGCTTCCGATGGAAGGAAGTCCATGACTAAGAGGACGTCGAGTTTGTCAATCGCCTTTTCCAGCCTCTTCCGATCCGGGAAGAGCCAGAAGGGATTACTTTCGACGAGAATCAAAGCCTTGACCGTTTCCTTTTCGATGGACTCGATTGTGTCCATCCAAGATCCCTCTTCGGAAAAGAGAGAGGCGCCAAAGGCATTGGCTCCGGGCATGAGGTAGAAGAGACCTGCTCGGCCTTTTTCCGCCTGAAGGAGCAGCGCATCATTGGCCGCCGAGGCTGGAGTCGTTTCGGCAGTTACGTCTGTGCCGCAGAGGATAACTGGAAAGCAGCACTGCTGAAGCTTCAGCCTCATTGCTTCAAAGCGGTCTTTGAGCTGCGGATGCGCTGAGAGATCCACAGGGATCGAATCAAAGAAGGAAAGAGCGGAGGGTCCGATTTTCTCGACTGTCGATCTCTTGACAACGCCTTTAATGAGAGCGCCGGATGTAAAATCGATCTTCTGGGGAGCAACCGGGAGATGGAGAAATTCGAAGGGAAGAGAGATCGGCCTGGGATCGATGACGGCGACTGTCGCTCCCTTTCGATAAGCCTGTCTCATCGATAAGGCTAACATCGGGGCCTCATTGATCGGGTCTGCGCCAAGAACAAGAATGAAGTCTGCCTTCTCGATCTCTTGCATGGAGATCGCAAGGTTCCTATCGAGCCCCTTTATTGCCGCTTTCAGCTTTCGCCCCATGGAAGCCGTCTCAAAATATTTTGGAGAGGCCAATCCAAGAGATTGGCAGAAACGTTTCAGCATGGCCTGGTTCTCAAGACAACTCCGGGATGACCCAAGAGAATCAATCGATAGAGGACCATTTTTCTGGCGAATCTGTGAAAGCTCTTGGACCGCTGTCTGGATTGCTTTTTCCCAGGAAACCTCCTCCCCACCAACTCTTGGGCGTCTTGGGCGTTCGGGATGGTCGGCATAGTAGTATCCATAGCGGCCCCGGTCACAGATGAAGTATCCATTCACATCCTTGCCAAAACGCGCTTCGAGCCGAACGATCTCACGATAGCGGGCGTTCGTGATGGTGTGGCATCCGAGAGAACAGTGGATGCAGAGGGAAGGTCCTCTTTGATAGTCCCAGCGCCTCCCTTCGAACCGCGACGGTTTGTCCGTATAGACTCCTGTCGGGCAGAGATCGATCAGATTTCCCGAGAAAGGGCTCTCGAGGGGACCGTCCTTATACCTGCCGAAATAGGTTCGGTAAGCAATCTGCATGGCTCCCAGGTCCCGGTACCCGGCGAACTCCTGGTAGAACCTGCGGCATCGCCAGCAGTGGATGCAGCGATTCATTTCATGCTGGACAAAGATGCCAAGATACTGATCACGGTAGGTTCGTTTCTTTCCAAGGTAGCGCCGAATCCCATGACCGCCAGAAACGGTCATATCCTGAAGGAGGCAGTGCCCTCCTTCATCACAAACGGGACAGTCATGAGGATGGTTCATCATGAGCCACTCGATCACATGCTTTCGGAAATCAACGGCCTCCTCATGAGTTGTCGAAACGACCATCCCGTCCTGAGCGTCGACCATACAGCTCATTTGAACGCCTTTGATCGGGCCATCCAAAAACATCACCGCACACATGCGACACGCCCCCACCGATCCCAAGCCGGCATGGTAGCAGAAACGGGGAATGATGATCCCCAACCGCGCGGCCGCCTCGATTACCTTCGTCCCTTTCGGGACTTCGATTTCTATTCCATCGATGATCAACTTTGGCATAATTCGTCTATCTCGTTAACTTAGTGTCAGTGATTCGTGTCAGTGCCAGTGACTGACATTCGCAAGTCACACTGATCACTTCTTAAAAGAATATCGGAGGCTAAAGCCTCCCCTACCCGCAGATTTTGAATTATTTGCCTAAAACCTCTAACCTCCAACCCCAAACCTTTTATTTGGTAAACGGACATTTCCTCTGACTAAGGTGTTCCTCAACCTCATCCATAAAATGATCCAGTAGGCTCGTCACCGGCATGGTGGCCCCGGGGGCGAAGGCGCAATACGATTTCCATGTGTGCTGGCTCATCCGACGCAGCATGGGAATGAATTCCTCTTGGCCTTCCCCGTTCTCAATACGCCAGAGCAGATCCCTGATGAACGGGAGCGCCTCCCGACATGGAGTGCACCAACCGCACGATTCCCTGGCAAAGAATTCGATCAGATTCAAAGTCGCTCCCACCAGACAGGTCTTCTGATCAAAGACAATGATGGCCCCTGTCCCAAGGCGATTCCCAACTTTTTTGACCGAATCGAAGTCCATCTCGACGTCGTAATATCTCTTTGGAAGATAGAAGGTGGAAGCTCCTCCAGGAAGACACGTCTTGAATTCGCACCCGGGGAGCATGCCGCCTCCGTATTCGTCGATAATTTCGCTTAACCGAATTCCCATCGGGAGTTCAAAGCAACCGGGCCGATTCACCCTCCCGCTGACGCAGTAGAGCTTCGTTCCGGAACTGGTTTTAGTCTTGGCCAAACCTTTGAACCACTCTGCCCCATGCCTCACGATGTGCGGAACATTGGCCAGGGTTTCCATATTATTTAGGACCGTGGGCTTATCCCACAAGCCTCTCTCGGTCGACCGGACAGGAGACTGTACGGGATGCGGTCTCTTCCCCTGTATGGCATTGATCTGGGCCGTGCCTTCGCCACAGATATATCGTCCTCCACTCCGGTGAACAATAATATCGAAGGAAAAGTTGCTGCCGAGGATATTTTTGCCCAGGTAGCCCGCCTCTCTGGCAATCCTCAGTTCCCTTTCGAAGATGACCGCACAGCTTTCATAGGAAGGTCGAACGAAGATAAAACCCTTTTCCGCTAAGACAGCATATCCTGCAAGGATCATGCCTTCGATCATCATATGGGGGTCCGTATGAGTCATCACGCGATCTTTAAAAGTACCCGGTTCGTATTCATCAATGTTGCTCACGATATACCTCGGAAAGGGGAAGTTGTCTGCCACCGACTTCCACTTCATCCCGGCAGGAAAACCTGCCCCCCCACGGCCCTGAAGGTTTGCCTCAACAACCATCTGCTGGACTTCTTTTGGAGAATATTTTTGAAGGGCGGCCGCGAGAGCCTCGTAGCCTCCGCTTTGTCGGTATTCGTCAATCGTGGCAATTCGGTTTGGCTTACGATTCTGAAAAAGCACTTGGGGGTACATTTGGCTTACCTTACCAACCTTGTGGGCGGTAACTCCGTTCTCAAGCGATTGAGAATGGCGTCAATTTTTTCAGAAGTTAAAGGACCGTAAGGCCGTCCATTGACGAGCATGGCCGGAGAGAGGTCACAATAGCCGATACAGGCGGTGGGCAATAGGGTGAACAGTCCATCTTCTGTAGTCTCTCCCACCTGGATTCCAAGCTTCTTCGAGAGGTGATCGACCACCCGATCGTACCCATTCATCCAACAGACAACCCCATCGCAGACATGGATGACAAACCTTCCGACGGGCTTCCGATAAATAAAATCATAGAACGTGGCAAGCTCTTCCAATTCAAGGGGTGTCATCCCGAGAAGTTTAGCCCCTTCTTCAAGGGCTTCGTCGCTAAGGTAACCCTGGTCCTTCTGTAGGGCAAACATGACATCGATTGCCATTTCACGAGGCTCTGCCGCCTTTGCGATCTTTGCTTGCAAAGCTTCGAGTAATTCCATGGGTAACATCACCAAACCCGATTCCCCCCTCATCCCCCGCCCTCTCCCCTCAGGGGAGAGGGGAAGGGTGACGGGATTCAGAATTTACTGCTACGGATTTGTTTGAAATTTGGTGCTTGGAATTTGGTGCTTCTCCTTCTACCGATCAATATCCGGCAAGATATAGTCGATGGAGCCGATGATGGCCAGGAGGTCGGAAAGCAAGCCTCCTCTGGCCAGAAAGGGCATGACTTGGACATTGGCGAAGCCGGGCGCCCGGATACGCATCCGGTAAGCCATGTTCAGTCCATCGCTGACCACATAATATCCCTGTTCCCCACGGGCGATCTCTGTCGCGGTATAAGCCTCTCCTCTTGGAATCTTCGGCCACTGGGTCACGTTGATGAAATGGTGGATGAGGCTTTCAATGTCGCGCAGCGTATCAGTCTTCTGGGGGACCCCATATCGATAGTCTTCGCAGACAACCCTTCCGCCGGGCATCTTTCGGGCGGCTTGTTCGATGATCCTGAGGCTCTGCCTCATCTCCTCCATCCGGACCAGGTATCGCGCATAGCAGTCCCCTCCCTCGGCTGTGGGAATGTCGAATTCGAAATTTTCATAACCTGAGTATGGAAATTTTTTTCTCAGGTCCCATTCAAGACCGCAGGCACGAAGGTTGGGGCCTGTCACTCCCCACTCCATCGCCTCCTTGAGGGAGAGCCGGCCGATCCCCTCTGTTCTTGCCCTGAAGATGGGATTCTTCGTAATCAATGCTTCGTAATCTTTTAGAAAGGAAGGAAAGACTTTGACGAAGTCGTCGACCGCCTCCTTCCATCCTTCGGGCAGATCTTCCGCTAACCCTCCGATCCGGAACCAATTCGGATGAAGCCGTCCGCCCGTGATCAGTTCGATGATGTCCAGGAGCTTTTCCCTCTCACGGAACGTGTAGAAGCTTGGTGTCATTGCTCCCACGTCATGGGCAAAGGTACCAAGCCAGACGAGATGGTTATTGATGCGGAAGAATTCACTGAGCATGATCCTTATAAACTGGGCCCGCTCGGGAACCTGAATGCCAGCCAGGGCTTCGACGGACTGGAGGTAAGAGAGGTTGTTTGCCAATCCTCCGAAGTAATCTACCCGGTCCGTATAAGGGATGAATTGATGCCAGGATTGACGCTCTCCGATCTTTTCGACTCCCCGGTGGTGATAGCCGATATCGAGATCGATATCCGAAATCGTCTCCCCATCAAGGGAGACGACAAACCGCATCAAACCATGGGTCCCCACATGGTGGGGGCCTATATTTAAAATAAGGCTTTGTTGATCTTCCTCTCTCTTCAAAAATATTCCCGCATCGAGAGGCTGATGCCTCCTTGCCGATTCCTGCGTGTAGGGAACCATCTCCGTTGCCCTGCCCGGATAGTCCTTGCGGAGGGGGTGTCCTTCCCAATCATGAGGATTTAGAATCCTGCGGAGGTTTGGATGACCCTCAAACCGAATTCCGAACATGTCGTAGACTTCTCGCTCATACCAGTTTGCAGAAGGCCAGAGATCCGTGATCGTTCTCGTGACCGGATCTTTCCCTCTTAACCCTACTTTTAAACGGAGACGGGAAGGAGGGTCGAAGGAGAGGAGGTGATAGACCAGCGTATAGTCCGGATAGGCCTCCTGTAGCGGACGACCGGGTTCACCGCCTGAAATCTCATGAGCCACTGTTCCAGCATAGGCCCTGTAGGGTTGGGGTTCGCGCCGGGCTGATTCATCGATCGCCGTCAAGTCGTCGAGTCGAAGGTACTTTGGGGATGCTTCAGTCTTAAAAAACCCGAGGACCTCCTTCAGACGGCCTTCCATTACATGAAAGGTCAGCATGTCTGAGGCCTGAGGAGCTTGAGCAACGGATTCGCCGAACTTCTCCTTCAGAACCTGGGAAAGAGATTGATCTCGTTCCACCCATTCGATCCTCTGAGGAGGAGGCGTCCACATCAAATCGGAGCGCGTATCCCAGAATTTTGGCGGCGTCACCGAGGTCCCTCTAATGGGAATGCCCTCATATCCAGGGCCTCTTGTATCTCGTGACTTCGTTTTTCCATCTATAAGGATGGATTTATTGCCTCCCTGAGTCCCTCCTTGGAGATGAAGAATCGAACGGGCCGGTCTCTCCGAGGCGATTTTTTTTTGAAGGATTAATAGACCATGTTCAAGGGCTTCCGGCCTGGGAGGACAGCCTGGCACGTAGACGTCGACGGGGATGATCTGATCAACACCCTGAACGACGCTGTAGACGTCATACATCCCTCCAGAGTTGGAACAGGAGCCCATGGAGATTACCCATTTGGGTTCTGCCATCTGTTCGTAGAGCCTCAGGACGACAGGGGCGATCTTTTTAAAGACCGTGCCCGCCACGATCAAGAGATCCGCTTGCCGCGGAGATCCTCTTAAGACTTCAGCGCCAAAACGAGCAAGGTCGAAGCGGGGGGTGAAGACGGCTGCCATTTCGATAAAGCAGCAAGACGTCCCAAAGAAAAGGGGCCAGAGGCTGTATTGGCGAGCCCAGTTGATCAGGAGATCAAGCTTCGTCAGGATGATGTTTCCAGGGTATCCGACTTCTTTCGGGTTTTGGGTCCCCACTCCAGCCCTCCTTTTTTCCAAATGTAGAAGAGACCGATTAGCAATATAAAGATAAAGAAGGATATCTGCAGCCAACCTTTCCAGCCGAGGCGATCAAAGGCAATGGACCAGGTGAAGATATAAGCTGCCTCCACATCGAAGATGAGAAAGAAGGTTGCCACAAGATAGAAAGCAACGGGATAGGGGAACCGAGTCGTTCCAGTGGGAATGATCCCGCATTCATAGGGCCTTGATTTTTCGGGATTCCCCTTCTTCTCCCCAAGCCAGCCGGAGAGGAAAAGGAAGGTGCTCACCAATAGAAATACCAGGAGAGTGTAAATGATGAGAGAGAGGAGATCGGGTTCCCAGGGAGTTGGAGTATCCATCACTATTCTGCCAATAAAGATATCCTAACTAATAAATGGGGCACGGAAGGATAGACAACCACTCAATTTTTAATGAGAAAAGACTGTATTTGAAAGTCTAAAAAATTTGGATGATTTTATCACGCTCTTTTTCCATTAGTCAATACTAAACTATAAAGTTTGGTTACCCTTCAGTCTCAGGGTTGAGACAGAACCGATAGTGATGGTGGAGAAAATTTTAGAGCGGCAACCTTACCTTGTCACTCTAACTCCAGGCGCTCATCCCAGGCCTTCCACGACTCCGTTCAATCCGCGATTGTTACCCAACCACCATGGATATCAATGCCATTCGCATTGTAACGTGGCTGCCGGCAGGGATTTTCGGAAGCCTCCCTGCCTCCTGGCAGGCTGCCCTGTTGGGACACGGGAGTTCATCTCCGATAACTGAAGGATTACAGAGTTTGCAAAAAAATCTAAATATGTTAATTGATCTAAAAGAATGATTGCGTTTGATCTATTCTGTTCGAACGGACATAAGTTTGAGTGCTGGTTT
>CAYMTD010000035.1:0-11899 GCA_964393245.1 uncultured Syntrophaceae bacterium | reverse complement strand
ATGCTCTCTGCTCCACGCTCTATGCCCTGAATTAGCCCCTACATACTCAGCCATCCCCCATCTACAAAGATGGTCTGCCCCGTGATATAGTCCGAGGCATCAGAAGCCAAAAAGACGGCTGCTCCGACTAGATCATCTGGATCGGCCCACCGGCCCAAGGGAATTCTATTGGTGATCTCAGTAAATCGTTCCTTATCTTGTCGCAATGGTTCTGTAAGTTCCGTTTTCACCCAACCCGGTCCAATGGCATTGACCAGGATGTTATACTTTGCCCAATCGTTCGCCATCGTCTTGGTCACCTGCGCCAGACCTCCCTTGCTCGCGGCATAAGCAGGTACCCTTTTCCCTCCTTGAACAGAAATGAGGGAAGAGGTATTGATAATTTTCCCTTTCCTCTTTTGGGAAATCATTATCCTGGCAACCGCCTGGGCCAAAAAGAACGGACCTTTCAAATTCGTATTGACCACTTCGTCCCAATCCTTTTCTGTAAAATCCTCGGATGCGTTGCGCCGGATGGTCCCCGCATTATTAAAGAGAAAATCAATTTTTCCGAATTCCTTGACGGTTCGGTCAGCAAGGCTTTTGATATCCCCCATTCTCGAAACATCTGCCTGAATTGGAAGTACAGGTCCGCCAAATTTCCGTATTTCCCCTGCCGTCTTTTCCAGTCGCTCTTTATTCCGCCCCACAATGACAATCTCAGCGCCGGCTTGAACCACGCCCGTGGCTATTGCCTTTCCGATTCCTGATCCCCCTCCTGTGATGATTCCACTTTTCCCCTTCAGACTGAACTTTTCAAGAATCACCGTTCAACCCCTTCCGTTAAGAAGTCTTTTCCTCTGACACCTTGTCTGTCACTTTTACTTGCATCCGCAGCATCTTGCGTTGACGCCGGATAGCCGTGATGGTGGCGAAGACAGCCAAAATCAGGATAATCAAGGCGATGGGTCGAGTAAAAAATATCGTAGGATCTCCTCGCGACATTGCCAGCGATCGCCGGAAGTTCGATTCCATCATCGCACCCAGAATCTGTGCGAGTACCATTGGAGAGACTGGATAAGAATACCGCATCATCATATAGCCAACAAATCCAAAAACCACGCAGATGGCTAAATCGTAGAGAGCATTGTTGATGGCGTAGGAGCCAACCATGCAACAGATGAATATCATAGGAACCAGGTACCGGCGGTTGATATTGATGACCCTTGCGAAGAATCTGGCGAACGCCAATCCTAAGATCACAAACACGGAATTTGCTGCGATCATGCCAGCGAAGACCTGATGGACAAGATCGGCATGATCTCGGAAGAGAATGGGGCCCGGTTGTAAGTTGTGCATGGTAAATGCTCCCATCAAGACAGCTGTCGCTGCATCGCCAGGCAATCCCAGTGTGAGCATGGGTAAAAGGTCTCCCCCGGTGCTGGCATTCTCTGCTGTCTGGGGAGCGGCCACGCCTTCAATAATTCCAGTCCCAAAGCGCTCAGGGTGCTTGGAGGTCCTTTTGGCCTCACTGTAACTGATAAAACAGGAAGTTTCAGCACCAACCGCAGGTGTAATTCCGACAATCAGACCAATGATGCAGGATCGGACGAAGACAACTGTACATTGCTTCAGCTCTCGGAGTTTGGGTACGATATCCTTTAAGACCGCATTCACCTTCGGAGCTGTTAGTATTATTTCTACTTGCCGGAAGGCTTCTGAAAGGGCAAAAAGTCCAATGAGCATGGGTACAAATGAGAATCCACCCGTCAATTCAGCCTGTCCGAAGGTAAACCTGGGAAATCCTCCCATCGGATCCAGGCCCACCATGGCAATGAGGAGACCGACTGCACCTGAGATAAAGCCCTTTAGGGGAGACCTTCCCGTCAATGTCACTGTCACCGAAAGGCCGAAGACAGCCAGAGCGAAATACTCCGGCGCGCTGAACCGCAGGGCAAACTTGGCAAGGATCGGAGCAAAGAACGTAAGACAGAGGGCCGTGAACATGCCACCAATGCCAGAAGAGACCGTCGCAATTCCAATCGCCTTCCCTGCCAATCCCTTCTGGGCCATAGGATAACCGTCAAAGACAGTCGCTGCGGCAGCGGGCGTTCCAGGTGTCTTGATTAAAATAGAGGCTATCCCACCTCCGTAGATCGCTCCTGTGTAGATACCGAGGAGCATCACAATGCCCGTGATGGGGTTCATTCCAAAAGTGAACGGAACCAGCAGGGCAATCCCCATCGTAGCAGTAAGTCCAGGAATCGCCCCGATGATGATGCCCATAAACGAACCCAAGACAAGTGCTACAATGTTATAGCCTGAAAGGACTGTGGCAAATCCTTGAAACAGAAGGTCCAGACTAACCATAAAAGAATGCCTTATAGGATTTTTTCTACCGAAACCACTCCAGAGGGAGTGGTACATTTAGGATAGTATCGAAGATCAAATAAACGATGACTGGAACCACACTGGCAAAGGGAATCAACAAGAACCACCGCCGGACACCCAGCACCAAACCAAAGAGTAGAAGATAAAGAAATGTTGTGCTGATAAATCCAACCCTCTCTAAAACCAACACGTATCCCCCTGTCAGGATAGCCACTGCCAAAATGCGACGAAGAGTAGCTCCCTCCAACCTGCTCTCCAACATGAGCGATTTCCCTGTCAGTGCCCGGAAAAGGAGAATTCCGGCGGCGAAAAGAAGACAAGCTGCGACTCCTCGGGGAATCAATAAAGGATTGCCGAGAAGCGCTGGGATGGGCCATCTCCCCGATTCATAGAAGACATAGATGGACATGGAGATAACTACAAGGGCAGCAAAAATATCCCCTTTCTTCATACTCATGTTTGCCATCGGATTCCACCTACCCTGATTCCCAAAAGAGGGGAGGAAGGAAGTGAGCATACGCCCTTCCATCCCAATGCACTCGAGAAACTATTTCACTTCTTCTTCAACAGACCGACCATTTCCAATGTGGGCTCAAGGGTTTTCTCCATTTCAGCCAAAAAAGCCCCGAACTTATCGTAATCCAGATAGACTCGTGGTAACGCTAGATCATCCATCAATTTGATGTATTCAGGATCTTCTGCCAACTTTCGGAATCCGTCGCGGAGCACCATGAGGACTTCAGGAGGTGTCCCCTTGGGTACCCCTAAGCCACGCCAGTCAAAGATTGGATTTTCAATAGGATAACCCGCTTCACCTACGGTCGGGACGTCAGGGAAAGCGGGGTGCCGTGTCGGGCTGTTGGCTGCTAAGATTCTTATTTGTCCAGTCTTATAGAACTGGAGGACCTCGTCCATACCAGTGGTAGCAACACTGATATGCCCTCCGACCAGCGCAGTGCGAGTCGGAGCTGCCCCATCAAATGGCACATAAGTGAACTTGAGGCCTAACTTCTGGGCGAGCGATGCAGCGGCAAGATGCCAGGCCTGCCCCGGACCCGCATGGCCAACCGTAACCACCCCTGGATTAGCCTTGGCATACTCCACCATGTCCTTCAAAGTCTTAAACGGGGAATCCGCCTTCACGGAAATGCAGGCAGGGCTTCGGTTCAATAGGGCAATGAGATCAAAGTCTCTGTAAGATAACTCTGAGAGCCCCATGAGCCGGTATGCACTGAGGTGAAATGTGATAACACCAACCGTGTAACCGTCCGGTCGTGCCGTTGCTACCGAATTCATTCCGATGACCCCTGTTCCACCGACACGGTTCACCACGTTCATATTCACCCCAAAATGTTTCTTAGCGTTCTTTGCCAGGGTGCGGGCCAGAGTGTCTGTGCCGCCACCTGCTGCCCATGGACAGACCAATGTGATGTCTTTGGTTGGAAATTTTTGTGCCATTCCATCTTTCACCACAAAGACCATTAGAAAAGCTGCCGCGATAAAGATCAATCCAATCTTTTTTAACATCTTCCTCCCCTCCTTTTTTTAAAATGGAAACCCTTACTCATGAACCTTCTCCCCTTATTTCCTTCTTTCCCCTCACCTCCTTTCTCAAACAACATCCTTCACGTTAACCTGCTGAGCGTATTTCAGATCGACCTCTATGCCCTTTACAGGATTTCTCAAGATTCCAATCCCCTCAATTTCTGCCTCGATCACATCTCCCGGTTTAAATGGACCAGCCGGGGGAGTTGCTGTGGTCACCACATCTCCCGGCTCCAATGTCCAGAAGTTTGTCACAAATTCGATGATTTCACCAAATCCAAACCTCATATTAGATGTGTTTGATTCACATTCCACCTTTCCATTGAGTCTTCTTAATGTCTTCAAATGATAAATATCTTTGGGCATTTCATCGGGGGTGACGATCCAAGGTCCCATCGGGGCAAAGGTATCCATATTCTTTCCCCAGGGCTGAAATTCACGATTCGTGGCTTCAAGGGATCTTGCCGTAATATCGTCAACGATGGTGTATCCAAAGATGACTTCATGCACCTTCTCTTTCGGAACTTTCTTGCACCTTTTAGAGATGACACAGGAGAACTCCCACTCGTGATAAAAAATCCCATATCCAATCGGAAGGTAGATGGTTTCTTCGTGACCGATGACGGATGAGGGAGATTTCAAAAAAACGAGCGGAACAGGAGAAAAGGGGATTCTAATGAGCTTACGATAGTCCTCATAGTTGGTCCCAGTGCAGACGATTTTAGGCGGTCGATGGAAGGCTCTAAAGTTGATCTGAGAGATCGGATAGACACATTTCAAGACCTGGTAATCCTTCTTTCTCACGTATTCGAGGGCCTGATGGGCAGCCCGCAGTGAGATCTCGCCTCTCTCGATGAAGGAAATCAGATCATTCGGAAGCTCAAAATCGGCCTTCGCCTCTGCCCTGTCCACACCCTGATCGATCAAAAAAAGTCCATAGGCTGCGTTCAGGTCGATCGCCCATTCGCTCTCAAAGGCACCAAGCCTTCTTCTCCTATCAACCTCAAAACAACCCAGTCGCATAAAATATCTTCACAAACTAACCCTGTAACCCATCTTTGAGGAAACCAAAGCGGCGGCCCCGACAACTTGGCCGACCCAGCTCTTCTCCTGCGGAGTGCCGATCTTCTTCCGAGGACCTGAGATGCTCAGTGCGGCAATCACGTTCCCTGAGTGATCCCGGACGGGAGCAGCAATGCATTCCACCCCTTCCTCATACTCTCTCCGATCGAAGGCATACCCCTGCTGCCTGATCCTCTCTAACTCCTCAAACAATTTCTTCTTGGAAGTGATGGTATGCTCCGTGTAAGGCTTCAATTTAATCTCCTGGATGATCCTCGACCTCTCCTCTTTTGGCTGATAAGCCAAGAGGGTTTTCCCCAAGGCTGTGCAATAGAGGGGCGCCCTTTGGCCGATCTTAGAGACAACCCCCAGCGTCCGTGGCGAATCCACCTTATCGACATAGACGATCTCGTTCTCGCTCAACACGGCGAGATGGACGGTCTCCTGAACCCTCGCTGCCAGATCCATCATCACGGGTTTCGAGAACTGAATGAAATCGAGCCGCCCAAGATAGGTATTTCCAATTTCAAAGGCCGCCACCCCCAAAGAGTAAGACTTTGATCTTTCATCCTTCTCGACGAGCCCGCATCTCTCCAGGGAAAGAAGAATTCGGTAAGTAGTGCTTCGATCGAGCTGGAGTTGGCGAGCAAGTTCGCTCACTGTGAAATGGGTCTTCTCCCTCGAGAAGCACCTCAAGATACTGCATGCTCGGAGAATGGAATTGATCGTATACCGGCTACTCGTTCTTTTCATTATTACAACAACATGTTTATTATTGTAACAACTCATACTACAGAAAAACGTCCTTGTCAATGGAAATTTAAATTTTAAATGACGTTTCCCGCACAGCGGAAGAACTGAATGAAACGCGTCTCTTTTGAGGATCTCATGACCGGGGTCGGAAGATGACCGCCCGTCTCTCTAAGTTGAGACTGAGCCCATCGGTCTTAGGCAGCACGGTCTCGCTTCAACTAAAGCCGTTGAACGGGAGGTGTCCCGCACATCTCGCCCTTAAAAGGAAGGGGATTTCACAAAGCGGAAGGTTGGCGGGTTGAATAAGCGAAGCTCCCCGCCCAAAGGGCGGGGCTTCCTGTGCACGAAGTGGCGCACGGAACGTGAGCAAAGGAAATTTCATTTATATGGTGTCCCTTCCTGCCTGCCGGCAGGCATGGACCCCGCCTACCTGTTTACCGGCAGGCAGGGAAGGCAGGGCTTGCGGGACACTAGCCGGTCACCGGGCAGAAGATTTTTGAACCGGGAGATCTCGCGCCCCTTCAACTCTCAGCCGAGGTCGCAGCGCGAACCGGATTCCGAAGCGTGCCGATCCCTTCGATCTCCACCTCCACGACGTCGCCGGGGATAATCGGACCGACCCCCTTGGGAGTCCCTGTGCTAATCAAATCTCCCGGAAGCAGGGTCATGCATTGAGAGATATAAGAGATGAGGAAGGCTACCGTAAAGACCATATCTTGGGTTCGGCCATCCTGCATCAGTTTTCCGTTCAACCGAGTTCGAATGGTAAGCCGAGAAGGGTCCAGTCCCGTAGCAATACAAGGCCCGAAGGCAGCAAACGTATCAAACCCCTTGGAGCGGGTAAGTTGCCCTTGTCTTCGGGACAGCTCCCGCTCGGTGACATCATTAAAGCACGTGTAGCCCAAAACATGGTTAAGGGCCTCCTCCACCGAAACGTCCTTTACCCGATCCTTCACGACCACTGCCAACTCTCCTTCGTAGTCCACCTGACGAGCGATGCGCGGATAGAGGATTGGATCTTCAGGACCGATGACCGTTGTAAGAGGTTTTAGAAAATGACTGGGATATTCAGGGATCTTGTCCCCGAGCTCCTCTATGTGATCACGAAAGTTCAATCCAACACAAATAATTTTCGTGGGCTCGGCGGGTGCGAGGAGGCGTATCTCTTGAAGTTTATATTTCGCAGATGTGGTCTCGAAATCCCCAAAGATGGATCCAGAGATTTCCTGAACGATGTCCTCCTCCAGGAGGCCGTAGAAGATTTTTCCTCGAACCTGATACCTTACAAATTTCATATCCGTCCCCTTACCTTGTCCTGACTTCCCTCTACCATTCGAATTAAGTACTTCTATACTTTCTTTTGATCCCTCCTGTCAAGTTCCCTGAGTTATGAATCAACTCTTTATGGCATTTCGATCTTACTCTGAAAATCAACTGCCAATTTGAAAGAGTTGCCACAGACGGTGAAATTTGGATAAAATTGCAACATTGGAGTGGGTGTGGAAGAAAGCGGGGTGGAGATTGTGAAGCTCCCCGCCCACCCGTAAGGACGGGCAGGCACGGCAGGGCTCACAGGGCATTTGCCGGTCATTCTTGAGGAAACAGGAGATTTTCTATGGGAAAGATCACTTATCAGGAACTTTTAAAAGACAAACGGATGCGCTTCGCTATCTCGATCATCAATTCTGCCTATGCAAGCGACAGCCTGGACCGGCTCGGGATTCAAATACCAGGATCGGTCCGCTATTACCTGCCTATGGAGATCCACTACCTTGCAGGTGCAGAGAGGGATCCTCTGCGCCGTGTCTTCGGCATCGTCCACACAGCCGATTTCTGTTTGGTTCGTGACCCAGACTCCCCAGCCTACCAAGCCAACCCTTATGAAGGCGAGATCACCTTCATTCGAACTCTTCAACCCGGGGATGTCGCTGTGATCAATACACCAGCCAGCGATGAATTCTCAACCTTTGAGGAGAGTGAAAAGAAGTACGGAGGCGTCTGGGGAGGACTCTTGACGGCTCTCTCGCTCTCTTACGGTGCTACCGGTGCGGTCATCAATGGGCCCATCCGTGATACAAACCAGATCAACAATTATTTCAGGGACGAACCCTTGGATCCGCGCTCCCTGCGCTCCCTGGAGAAGGCACTGGGAAAGAAGGCTTCGAAAGCCAATATCAAGAAGATTCGTACCAGCCTTCTCAGAGCTGGAAAATTCCCCGTTTACGGCACGGGGACCCTTCCCACCGATTCTGCATTTCGTACAGAAGCTTTCGCTATTGGCGAACCGATCAAGATCGGAGATGTGATGATTCATGATCGGGACTTCATTGTCGCTGATGATGACGGTCAGGTCGTGATCCCGAATGAAGCCATCCGTGACGTCCTTGAAAAAGTCATCGAAATAGATACAGGAGACAAAGACGTATGGGCTGATGCCCTCACCCGTCTCGCTGGATTCCACAGTAACTCCATTGACGAAATTGTGGCCCGCCACGGAGGTCATCTGTAATTGAATGGATGATCCCAAGTCGTTAGTCAGATAGTCAATTAGTCGGTTAGTTAAATACTATGAGACTATAAGACTACGAGACTGTAAGACCACTCCAATAGAAAGGAAATGCGATGAAATCCGCTGTCTGTGAGAAACCTTGGCAGTTGAAGATGGAAGAGAGGAACCTTCCCGAGGTGAAACCCGGAGAAGCTCTCATCCGGGTGCGGCGTGTTGGCATCTGTGGAACGGACCTCCATGCCTTTAAAGGAGAACAACCTTATTTCAACTACCCGAGAGTCCTTGGTCACGAAATCTCCGGTGAGGTGGCTGAAGTGGCGAAAAACCGCTACGGATTTAAACAGGGGGATCCTGTGGCCATCATTCCCTACCTCGAGTGCGGAAAATGTATCGCTTGCAGAATGGGAAAGACAAATTGTTGTACTCGGTTGAACCTTTTCGGTATTCAACGGGATGGAGGAATGTCCGAATATTTGACCGTCCCTCTGGATCACCTCATTAAATCAGAAACCCTCAGTCTTGATCAATTGGCTATGGCCGAGTGCCTCAGCATCGGTGCCCATGCCGTCCGACGTGCCCGGATCGAAAAAGGAGAATTCACCCTGGTCGTTGGTGCCGGTCCTATTGGGATGGTTATCATCCAATCCGCCAAGGAGGCAGGTGCAAAGGTAATGGTCCTCGACATTGTGGAACCAAGACTCAAATTTTGCAGAGAAAAATTTGAGGTCGACTACGTCATTCATGGGGAAAGGGAACCGGTCAAAGAGATCGAATCGATTACGAATGGAGACTATCCCACCCTTGTCTTCGATGCTACCGGAAATGCGAAATCGATGGAGAGGTCCTTCAACTTTGTGGCTCATGGAGGCCGCTACGTTCTGGTCAGCCTCGTTCAGGACCACATCACCTTCTTCGACCCTGACTTTCATCGGCGCGAGCTCTCTCTCCTGAGTAGCCGGAATGCGACCAAAGAGGACATGGAACAGATCGTTCGTTCTCTCGAAGCAGGGAAAATCGATGGGACCTCATTCATCACCCATCGCGCCTCACTGGATCAGGTGATCGAGCAATTTGAATCCTGGCTGAGACCCGAAACCGGAGTGATCAAAGCCGTGGTCGAGTTATAGGGGGAGTTTAAGGAGTGGCTTTTTTGCCGAATCCCCTTGAAGCATCTGGGCCAATTGGACGACCTTTTCGGTCCGGTTGTCTTGCTCGCCTCCGAAGCCTCCAATTTCGTAAACGGACATATCCTTCCAGTCGACGGCGGCTGGCTCTCCGCTTAGAGAGTAGAAGGAAAACCCAAGAATTTTTTGAAGGAGAAGCTTTAAGACTTTAAGCAACGTCCCTCAGCCGTAGCGGGCATCGAAACCTCCAGCCTGGACGAAGCGCTCATGCTGTTCAGCTGTTAGACGAAGCAAGAGTTCCCCGAACGTAACCACGGCTTTTTTCCGGGTCGTTTCCATCACAAAGCCCCCTGTCCCCTACATGATTAAAGATTTCTGGAACCGTCCAGAAATCTCAGCCTTGAAGCTTGACAAATGGTTACCATTTTTAGTAACTTCTTACTCAATAAAGGACAAAAAATCAACCCTTCGACTATCTTGAGCCTAAAGCCGGCGGAATGCCTTTCGACAAGCTCAAGGCCCCGAGTACAGCCGAGGGGCTCAGGGTTGATACTGAGCGGCGCTCTTGACCCCGTCCAAGAGGATGGGGTTTTGCGCCGTCGAAGTGTCAATGGGATATAGAAAGGAGGGGGTGGATCGTTCGTAGTCAAAGGAACAAGCTATATTAAATCTCATAGAAAGGGGGGTTTTTTATGAAAAAGGTTGTATTTCTAATTGGTCTCGTTTTTGTTTTCTTAGTGGTGAGTTCGGCCTCAGGCCAAGTGGCCAAAAAACCGTATGAATTGATTCAATGGAATAAACCCAAACCCATCGGCCAGAGGATTTCCGGCGAACAATATATTCTTCCAGGCGGGTGGAAGGAAGCCGTCAAGGGAGTGAGTATGATCAAAGTCTCCAACTTTGGTGCCCTTGAACACGACCCGGCCACGGTTCAGAATGCAAAACGGTTCGAAGAGCTAACCGGAATCAAGGTTCAACTGCTTGGCTGGGCAGAACCACCCATCGTTCCAAAGACGATCTCCATCTTTGCGGCGAAGAGCCCGGCGGTCGATGTGTTCTGCTACGACCATCCCACCACCTATATGCAGATGGTCGCAGGGGGATGGCTCCACCCGATCGACGCGATCTGGAATGATCCGGGCGTATGGAAATTCTATTCTCCTCCTCTTAAGAAAGGACTGATCGCTCCTGATGGGCGCATCTATGGTTCAATCGGTCAGACCAAGACCATGATGCTCTTCTACCGTCCATCTATGGTTCCCAAGGCACCAGCCACCTATGTCGAACTTCAGGAGGCGGCTAAGAAGGCAAAGAAGGATCAGGTCTGGGGTTATATCTTCCCGGCCGGAGGCGAGATGGATATCATTTATCCTTTGAGGGATATGATTTACTCTCAGGGGGGAAGAATGGTGGATGTCAAGAGACAGAGGCTGGTCGTCAATTCCCCAGAGGGGAAAAAAGCATGGAAGATGCTGACGGATATGGTGCTTGTGGATCAGACCGCTCCAACCTCCGTGCTTGAGTACTCGTGGATGGCAGCTTCTGATATGTTTGCCATGGGCAAAGGGGCTATGGTCATGACCCACACCGTCGATGCAAACCGCTTCAAAGACCCGAAAAAGGCTCCTAACATCCAGAACGACTGGGCGGTCGCGCCTCCACCGAAATGGGATGCCTCCAAGCTAGACGATTATCACGCCTCCTACTATGACATCGATGGCTACATGGTCAACAAGTTTGTCAAGGACAATCAGAAAGCAGCTGCTATGCTTTTCTTAGACTTCATGAGGAGCTACGAGGCCAGTTACCGGGAGTTGATTGTGGAAGGGAATGAGGCCGCTGTAGTCACAGTCTATGACAGCCCTGCAGCCAAGAACATCCCGGTCCCTGCTGAGAGAAAAGCGGCAATGAGCCGTGCCGTTTTGGAGACCTTCCCTCCCGCCGGAAGGGCCCTGACGGATATCATCAAGGAATTCTTTGCCAATGCCATCTCGAAGAAGATGGAGCCCATGGAGGCCCTGGAGAAATGTCAGAAGGCCCTTGACGATTACGCCGTTCCTGAGTGATCATCCTGGACGTTCAGGAATCCCATCCTGACCCTCTGGCCGGGATGGGATTCCATCCTAGGTTCCCCCTGGTGCTCGAGACATGAGGCTCGCCAATCCCAGATACGGCTTTTTTTTAAATGTACCAGGGCTTTTGATCGTTCTTTTGTGGGTCGTCTTTCCCGCCTTTCTGCTCTTCTTCACGAGCGTCCTCCGGTATGACAATGTCAATCCAGTCATCTTCAACGGACTGGAGAATTACCAGAAGGTCTTGAACGACCGTCTTTTCTGGATTGGGGTGAAGCAAATTGCCATTTTCAGCATCGGAACGACGGCATTTACCTTCTTCGGTGGACTCATCATCGCCCTCTGCCTGAGCACCATCACTCGTGGGGGAGGCATCCTTCGATCTCTCATGATCGTTCCCTGGGCAGTCCCTGCTGTGGTTTCAGGCATCATCTGGAAATGGATGTTCAGTCCTGATTTTGGGG
>CAYMTD010000034.1:0-12082 GCA_964393245.1 uncultured Syntrophaceae bacterium | reverse complement strand
AATCCGGTGTCCTCTCTCCCCTGCTTTCCTCATGGACCCCTACCCTGCTCTTCGGGCTGGCTGGCATCTTCACCCTGATGAGCATCAGACAATAACAGCAGAGAGATTAGAGCATAGGGCAAGTTGAAGTTTGTCCTGTTTCTTGAGTTCGTTGGGTTTATTGAGTTGAACCCAAGAAACTCAAAAAACTCAACAGACCCAATCAACCTTTTTAGGGATTGGCCAGGGAGTTGAGGTACTGATTGATTTCTTGGAAGGTGTCGGTCAGCATGAGAACTCCGATGGCAATCAGGAAGAGACCGCTCACCAGGGTGATGACCCTCATATATCGCTTCATCTTTTCGAAAGCCAACAGGAATGAATTAAAAGCCAGAGAAGAGACGAAGAATGGGAGCCCCAAACCCATCGAGTAAACGGAGAGGAGGAAGATCCCTGTATGGAAGTTCTTAGAGGTGCTGGCATAGATGAGAATGGTGGAGAGGATCGGTCCGATACAAGGGGTCCAGCCTGCTGCAAATATGATCCCAACCAGGAAGGAACCCAAATAACCGAGGGGTTTTTTTCTTAATTCGAACCGTTTTTCCATTTGAAGGAACGGAAGCGTAATCAAGCCTGTGAAGTGTATCCCCAGAATGATGATCAACACACCGCCTGCCTTCATGATCCACTGCTGGTAGTGGGCAAGCAACTGCCCGAGGTAAGACGCGGAGGCCCCCATGAGGATGAAGATAGTTGAAAATCCGCCAATAAATAAGAAGGAATGGAGGATCGTGACCCATCTCAGTTTTGACTTGCTTTCGGCGCCGGTGAGCTCATGAAAAGAGACCCCGGTAATATAGGTAATATACGAGGGCACCAAGGGAAGGACGCAAGGGGAGACAAACGAGAGGATCCCTGCCGAAAATGCAATAAAAATTGAAACGTCCGGGGCTTGACTCATGACATAATTTTTATACAACACTTTTGGGAGAAAGTGAATATTTTTCTTGGACGTTGACAACCCAGAGGCTGGATGATAAATATGAACTGGAATCGCAGATTGCAAATCACAAATTGCAGATTAAAAAATCTAGTGAGCAATCATTGGGGATCATATGATCTTTCAATCTGAAATCTAACCAAAAATATTTGAAATTTCCCCTCACCCTTCCCCTCTCCCCAGCGCGGAGAGGGGGGGTGAGGGGGCACTTCTTGAAAAAAGTTAGAGATAAATTCTCAGACTTCAATATGTAAGAATCTACGCCTCTTCCGGGACTTCGCCCGGAAGAGGGGGCCCCTTTGGGGCAGCTTTCTTCGTCATTCCTGCGGAAGCAGGAATCCAGTATTATTGTTCGAAGCTTCTGGATTCCCGTTTTCACGGGAATGACTAATTGGGGTCGTTTTCAATTCCCTAAGGGCCTAAGATCTGAAATTATTTTGGGGGAGGGTTTTATGGCGATTTTAGAAATCAGCGTTGTTCCGCTTGGGGTCAAGGGTACGAGTCTCAGTCACTATGTGGCGGACTGCATCAAGGTCTTGAGGAAAGAAAAAAAGGTCAAATATGAGCTGACATCCATGGGAACAAATATCGAAGGGAATCTCAGGGACCTGATGAGAATTGCCTTGAAGATGCACGAAGTCCCTTTCGAAAGGGGTGCCTCGAGAGTGCTCACGACACTCAAGATCGATGACAGGAGAGACAAAAAGGGAACGCTTGAGGGGAAAAAAAGAGCAGTCGAGAATAAGTTATGATGAAGTCGTAAAAAGTCGTCATTCCCGTGAAAACGGGAATCCAGGGAATTCTAACTACATGAAAATACTGGATTCCTGCTTCCGCAGGAATGACAAAAAATCCCTTTTCAGACTTTTTACGAAACCATCAGTTATAAATTATTCGTTCATCGTTTAAAGTTCATCGTCTAAAATGAAGGATTGACCCGTTCGGCGACGCTCAGGCTCAAACTCGTCCCTATCGGCGGGCAGGCTGAGCAATTCCTGTCGAAGGGTTGACTTTTTCATTGACCTCGCTATACTAAGAACATTCTTTCAGCCCAGGAGGTTCCTATGAAGATCAAATGGTACGGACATGCTGCCTTTCTCATCACCTCTTCTCAGGGACTGAAAATCATCACTGACCCCTACGAATCAGGCGCCTACGGCGGCCAGCTCGCCTATGGAAAGATAAGGGATCAGGCAGATATTGCCTTAACCAGCCACGACCACGCAGACCATAATGATACTAACAGCCTCCCAGGGTCTCCCCAGATTGTGAAGGGGGCCGGCACGAAATCCATCAAAGGGATGTCTTTTAAAGGAATCGCCACCTACCACGATCCGTCCAAAGGGAGCGAACGAGGAAGCAATACCATCTTCGCCTTTTCTGTGGACGGAATCAAAATCTGTCATTTAGGCGATTTAGGTCATGTTCTGAGCGAAAAAGAGATCGCCGAGATCGGGGCGGTCGATATCCTCCTCATTCCTGTGGGGGGGTATTTCACGATCGATTCGAAAGAGGCAACGAAGGTAGGAGAACAGATCAGCCCAAAGGTCCTCATTCCGATGCATTTCAAAACGGAGAAATGCGGATTCCCCATCGCTCCCGTGGACGACTTTCTTAAGGGAAAGACGAATATCAAGCAAGCCAAGACGAGCGAGATGACCTTCGAGCAGGCCTCCCTCCCATCAAAGATGGAGATCGTTGTCTTAGAGCACGCCCTGTAAACCCCGTTAGATAGGCGGGGGGGGATGAGGTTTTCTAACGGGGTAAACATATGGTAGAATACCGCCTCAATCGTCTGCTCTCACGGGAACAGATCGATTCCACCGTCAAGAAACTGGCTGAAGAGATTTCCAGAGATTACAGGGAGAAGGATTTAGTCTTGGTTTGTATCTTGAAAGGAGCGTTCATGTTCCTTTCAGACCTGGTCCGCTATCTTCAGATTCCTGTCAAAATTGACTTTGTGCGATTGGCCAGTTATGGAACCGGAATGAAAACCTCCGGTAGAATTGAGATCACCAAGGACGTCGAGCTGCCCTTGGAAGGAAGTGACGTGCTCATCATCGAGGATATCGTTGATAGTGGGCGGACGCTGCTGTTTCTGAAAGATCGTTTGACCCTCGCGAATCCTCGTTCGGTAAAGATCTGTGCCCTCCTCGATAAAAAAGCCCGGAGGGAAGTTAAAATTGAGGTAGATTACTTAGGAAGTGAGGTCGATGACGTCTTTGTGGTGGGCTACGGGATTGATTTCAATGAGAGCTATCGTTCCCTTCCTGAAATCTACTATCTCACCCCGACCAACACCAATGGATAAGAGGGCTAAAAGAGGGTCGTTTTTTACTTCTCTTGTTCTTGAATCCGCACTCCGCAATCCAAAATCCAAAATGGTTAGGTTCCTCCTCTACTTCCTTCCCCTCTTTCTCCTTCAGTGCTCGGCTCTGGCCCAACCCCAGCCGGAGGATACACTTCTCTTCCGGGAGGGTGAGATCCTTCTTTCCAAGGGGGACACAGAAAAAGCTCTATGGCGGTTCAAAAAGATTGTTACCGGTCATCCCCAGAGCTCTCTCCTCAACGAAGCCAAGTTTAGGATGGGCGTTTGCTATACCTACCTCAAAAGACCAAAAGAGGCGATTCGGATTCTGAATGAGCTCTTTGCTTCATTCCTTTCGCCGTCAAGAATGGTTGAGGTCTTCTCCCTGTTAGGAGAAAACTATCTCGAGCTAAGGGACCGCTTTTCCGCGCTTCACTGGTATGGAAAAGGGCTCCTCATCGCCCGACAACCCCATGAGGAGCTAAAGAAGAAAGTGCGGGCGATTATCGACAGCTTTGAGACGGAGGAAGATCTCAGGCGGGTCGAATCTCTTTATCGGGGAGCTTATGGAGGGGGTTACGCAAAATGGAGATTGGCCCAGATGGCAAAGCGGCGCGGAAACGACCTCCTGGCAAAAAATCTAATGGAAGAATGGGAAAAAGAATATCCGAAAACAGATTACCTTGCTCAGTCCAAAGAACCAACGGAGCCTGCTCTCCGTCCCAGCAAGTCTAAATTTACCGTCGGCGTCATCCTTCCCTTGAGCGGCGCGCATCAACCCTATGGAGAAAGAGTGCTCCAGGCAATTCAATTGGCCACCCAAGAGTTAGACCCTTCGGGAAAAGGCTCCGTCCTTTCCCTGATGTTCAAGGATTCCAAGGGCGACCCAGTGGAGGCGGAGAAGGCGATTGAAGAACTGGTCAGCAAGGAAAACGCAATCGCCATCTTAGGTCCTCTTCTCAGCATCGAACTGGATCGAGTTGCCAGAAAGGCTCAAGAGTTCAGAATTCCCATCATTACCTTTTCACAGAAAGAGTTTCAATCCGCCAATAGTGAATTTATTTTCCATAACTCCCTCTTTGCCACAGATCAGATTCAAACGCTTGTATCCTTTGCCGTGAAGACCCTGGAGTTAAAAATTTTTGGCATCTTTTATCCCAACTCTCCTTACGGCCTTTACTTTAAGAACCTCTTTTCCCAAGAGGTCTCTCGGCAAGGCGGAAGGGTTTACGGTGCCGTGGCCTACCAGGAAGAACAGACAGATTTCAGTCATGAGATCAGAGGATTTTTCAAGATAGAAGCGGTGAAGGACCAGAATTCTCCCAGGAAAAGATGGGGAGATGAATTTCAATCGGGCATTGCGCTGGATGGCCTTTTCATTCCGGACACCCATGATCGCGCGGGCTTGATCCTATCCCAGATGGCTTACTATGATGTTCGAGGAGTAACATTCCTGGGAACGAATGCCTGGAATGGTCCTGACCTCATTCCCGTCGCAGGAAAATCGGCTGAGGGGGCGATCTTTGCCGATGCTTTCTTCAAGGGGAATCCCGCGCCTCATTCTCTTCATTTCGCTGAATCATTTCGGAACGCGTATCATCGTGACCCTGAAACCCTTGAGGCCCTTGGTTACGACGGAGCAAAGCTTCTGGTAGAGATCCTTCGTTCTAAGGCCATCTCTTCTCCCCTTCAATTGAACGAGGAAATCTTAAGGATTCAAAACTTTCAAGGCGTTTCCGGCTTGAAGGGTTTTGGAGAGGGCGGAAGACCTCTTCGCGCGTTTCTCATCCTGAAGATCAATAATGGCCAGGTAAGAATGGTGAAGCCCCAATAGATGACGATAAGTGATGTCATGAAACCCCTGCACCCCTGGAAGGTGACTCCACAGCAGGCAATCCGAATTCAGGAAAATCTGAGACACCGAATTGTTCTGAGAAAGGCTTTCTCCAGGGTGAGAACGATCGGTGGTGCAGATGTGTCCTATCCAAGAAGGGGAAATTTTCTTTTTGGGGCTGTGGTGGTCCTTTCTTTCCCCCAGATGGAAACGCTTGACGTGGCCACCGCCCGCGGAAACATAAATTTTCCTTATCTACCCGGTCTATTAACCTTTCGAGAAGGTCCGGTTTTGATCAAGGCCTTTCACAAGTTGCGGGTAAGACCCGATGTCCTGATCTTCGACGGTCAGGGAATCGCCCATCCAAGGGAAATCGGGTTGGCTACCCATCTCGGTTTATGGCTTAACCTTCCATCGATCGGTTGCGCCAAGACCCCACTCTTGGGTGGATCCGTCACTCCGAGGCCCCTGAAAGGAAGCTATGAGTTGATACAAAAGGATGGGCGAGACGTAGGAGTGGTTCTCAGAACGAAGGATAGCGTGAGCCCTGTTTTTGTCTCTCCGGGTCACCGGATTGATCTTCGAACAAGCATCCAGCTTGTTCTCGACTCCTGCCAAGGATTCCGAATCCCCGAACCCTTGCGAAGGGCACACCAGCTCTCACGCCTCCTCTTGCAGAGGACATAAGTAACGTTTCTTGGGTTCGTTGAGTTCATTGAGTCTTTTGGGTTTAACTCAACAGACCCAACAAACTCAAAAAACTGAGCGACCTTGGGTTTTTCAAGTCCTTCAATGATACTCTTTCAGGTATCGCTCAAGCCTATTCATTCCTTCTTCGATGTTCTCCATAGAATTGGCGTAACAAAACCGGAGGTAACCTTCTGCATTGCTCCCGAAGTCAATTCCCGGAGCCACGCCAACCTTCGCCTTTACAAGGATATCAAAGGCGAGCTCGTAGGAGTTTTGAGAAAACTTCTTGGCATTTGCCAAGACATAGAAGGCGCCTGTGGGTTCCACCGCGATTCCAAATCCTATTCCTTTGAGCCTGGGAATGAGGAAGCGTCGCCGACGGTCATAGGTCTGTCTCATCCTCTCAATGTCCCGTCCTGCTTGTTCGAGGCCGGCCACGGCACCCCACTGCGAAAAGGAGCTGGCCGAGATGAAGAGGTTCTGTTGAATTTTTTGTATAGGGCGGATGAACTCCTTAGGAGCGATCAGATACCCCAGCCTCCATCCCGTCATGGCGTAGAGTTTTGAGAACCCGTTGATGACAAAAGCCCGATCGGTAAATTCAAGGATCGAATGTGCCTCCCCTTCGTAGACTAATCCGTGATAAATTTCGTCTGAGATGATGAAAGGCGAGAATTTTGAAATCGCCACCATCCTTTCTGCCGACATCACATTCCCGGTAGGATTGGAAGGAGAGTTGATCATGATCCCCTTGACCCGGGGGCTCAGTTTTTCTTCGATCATCTCGGGAAGGTATTGGAACCCTTCTTCCTCTTTCACATCAACGAAGATGGGAGACCCACCGACAAACCGGATGATATTGGGATAACAAGGATAGTAGGGATTAGAGAGAATGACCTGATCCTCCTCCTCCAGTAAGGCAGAAAAGAGGAGAAGCATCGCGGGTGAGGTCCCAGAGGCTACCAGGATCTGCTCCGGAGAGACGCTGACATGATATTTCTTCCAGTAATCTTCGGCAATCGCCTCCCTCAACTCGATGAGTCCAAGGCTATGGGTATAGTGGGTCTTCCCATCACAGATGGCGCGGTAACTGGCTTCGTTGATGCACTCGGGGGTGTCAAAATCGGGCTCTCCGACTTCCAGGTGAATTACCCTCTCCCCCATTCTTTCAAGTTCCTGAGCCTTCTCAAGAACATCCATGACAATGAACGGAGGAATTTCCTGTGCCTTCTTTGAAATCATTCTTGTCTCCCCAATCCGGCTGATAGCTGATGGCTAATGGCATATGGCTTATCTCCTAAGTCTATGAATCGTTAACAATCTGCTATAGGGGATTCGCTATACGCTGACTGTAATTTTGTCTCCCCTCTTGACTTTCAATATCCTCTGGGCATTGCCCTCTCGAATTGAGATTTCAAGAAAACCTCCGCTCCCGATGAGCGCGACGGGTTCACCTTTGCTTCCCTCCCAGTATCCTTTCTTTAGGCCCCTTATGATTCTTTTTCCAACTCTGATAAGAAACGGCTGGCCATCCACAAATTGAAGGAGCATCTCACGGTCGATGTTGCTTACGAGGTTTCCAAAGGCATCGACGTGAACGACCTCCCCAACCAATTTTCCTTGTTTCATGCCCGGATCTGGAAAAGAAATTTCGTGCCATGATTTGACAGGAGGACCAAAAGATTGCGGTTTTACTCCCAGCGAAAGATAGGCCGCCACCGGCGCAAAGATATCCCTGCCGTGAAACGTTGAGCTAGTTTCTGGCAGAAAGAATTTCTTATTGGTAAGAAGAACGACCTGCTTTAGGATTTCAGTCTTCAGAGCAATCGTGAGAAGACCATTGTCCGGTCCCATAAAAAAATAATTTTTCGTGACAAACAGTACCGGTTTCCTTGGCCCTCCCACCCCTGGATCAACTACTGCGAGATGGATGGTTCCTCTTGGAAAGCTTGCATAGGCTTGGGTTAAGGTGAAGGCCCCCTCCCTTATATCATGGGGCTTTACCTGGTGGGTGATATCGATCAGACTACACTGGGGATTAATGCTGAGCATCACCCCTTTCATCGATGCCACGTACGGGTCTTTCAATCCAAAATCGGTAAGCAGGGTGATGATGGGCCTTTTCATCCACCTTTTATCCTTCTCAGTTCTCTTTCGAATGGCTTTCGTGCAATTCCCTTCTCTGTGATGATGCCGTGAATTAAGGAGTGCGGGGTCACATCGAAGGCGGGATTGTAGGCATCGACTCCTTTGGGAGCTATTCTCTTACCACTCAGGTGGGTCACCTCTTCTGCCACTCTCTCTTCAATGGGAATTTTTTCTCCCGAAGGTAAGGACAGATCCAGGGTGGAGGTTGGGGCTGCCACATAAAAGGGAACGCCGTGGTATTTCGCAAGAATGGCGAGTCCATAGGTTCCGATTTTGTTAGCCGTATCACCATTACGAGCAACGCGATCCGCTCCGACGATGACGAGGTTGACCTTCCCTTGCCTCATCACCCATCCGGCCATATTGTCAGTCAGAACCGTGACAGGAATCCTTTCCTGGGACAGTTCCCAGGCAGTTAATCTCGACCCTTGAAGCAGAGGTCTGGTTTCGTCAACAAAGACATGGAAGCGTTTACCAACTTTCCAAGCAGCTCGAATGACACCCAAGGCTGTCCCGAATCCGGCCGTGGCCAACCCTCCTGCATTGCAATGTGTCAGCACGCCGTCCCCATCTCTAATGAGTTTTTTTCCATTCTCTCCAATCTTTCGGTTGATCTCGAAGTCTTCTTTGTAGATTTGCAAGGCCTCCTTTTCGAGCTTCACCTTGATATCTTCCAGGCCGAGAAGCCTGCTTTGGTCCAGGAGTCTCTCCATTCGGTCAATGGCCCAGAAGAGGTTGACTGCCGTGGGACGGGTCTGTCTCATCTGCCCGCAAACCTTCTTCAAACTCCTATGGAATGCCTCGAGATTGCGGGCCCTGAGCTTCTGAGCCGCCAGGGCAATCCCCATGGCAGCAGCCACACCGATGGCGGGAGCACCCCGAATGGCCATGCTCTGAATGGCTTTGGCCAGGGAAGATGGATCTCTGCATTCCAAATAGCGTACAACCCCGGGCAGCCTCCTCTGATCGAGAAGCCTTACCCGATCTCCTTTCCATTCAATCGTTTTGAAGGTCATAGGGCCCAATCCGCAGGTTAAGGCCAAGATTAAGGTTTAGATAAAGACCTATCTCGCTCTTAACCTTAGGCTTTCAATTTCTCCTTCAGTAATTCATTGACCAGCTTTGGGTTGGCCTTTCCTTTGGTTTCTTTCATCACCTCCCCCACAAAGAAGCCAAAGAGTTTTTCCTTCCCATTTCGATAATCCTCAGCCAATTTCGGATTGGCGTTAATCGCCCTTTCAATGGCTCTCTCAATCTCTGCCTTATCCAGGATCTGAACCCATCCCTTCTCCGAAACGATCTTTGAGGGTCTTTCTCCTGTCCGGTACATCTCCTCAAAGACATCTTTGGCGATCTTTCCACTGATCGTTCCATCCTTGATCATCGAAAGCATCTCCGTGAGGTGCGACGGTGTGACCGGACACTGATCGATCTCCCTCTCATCACGCTTCAGCTCTCTGAGAAGGTCTCCCATGATCCAGTTGCTGACCGTCTTGGGCTCGGGGAAGCCTCGAACAGCCTCTTCATAATAGCCGGACAGGGGTTTTGTTGACGTGATGATCGCCGCATCATATTCCGGGATGCCGTATTGTTTCACAAAGCGTTCCCTTTTCTCAGAGGGGAGCTCAGGAAGGCTCTCTCGAATTTGCCTGATCCAGCTTTCATTGATCTTCAACGGAACGAGGTCAGGATCGGGGAAATAACGGTAGTCATGGGCCTCCTCCTTTCCTCGCATCGAAACCGTGATTCCTTGATCCACATCCCAGAGCCTTGTCTCCTGAACCACCTGTTCCCCATCCTCTAAGAGGGAGATCTGGCGCTTGATCTCGTATCCCAGAGCCATTTCCACATGTCGAAAGGAATTCATGTTTTTCAACTCTGTCCTCGTCCCAAACTCTTTCTGTCCCTTTGGCCGGACCGAGACATTGGCATCGCACCGAAAAGTCCCTTTCTCCATGTCCCCTGTGCAGATCTCCAGATATTGAAGAATGGCGCGCAACTCTCTTAGATAGTCTCCAGCCTCCTGGGGAGACCGAATATCAGGGCCGCTCACAATCTCCACCAGGGGAACGCCTGTCCGGTTAAAATCGACGTAACTAAACGAGGCGGTCTCCGGCCTTTCACCATGTTTCAGCTTGCCGGCATCCTCTTCGAGATGGATCCGAATGATTTTAATCCGCTTCTTCTTTCCGTCGACCGAAATCTCGATGAAGCCATTCTCAGCCAGAGGGAGTTCGTACATGGAGATCTGGTAACCTTTAGGAAGATCGGGATAGAAATAATTCTTCCTGGCAAAGACGCTGTAGGGTGCGATCCGGCAGTTCGTTGCCAGTCCCAGCTTGATGGCAAACTCAACGGCCTTTCGATTGAGTACGGGAAGAGAACCGGGCTGTCCTGTGCAGACGGGGCACGTTTGGGTATTGGGTTCCTCCCCAAATGTGGTCGAGCATCCGCAGAAAATTTTTGACCGGGTAAGAAGCTGAGCATGAACCTCAAGCCCGATCACGGGTTCGTATTCCAAGCAAGCCTCCTGTTTGATACGCCATTTACAACTAAAATTATAATAAAGCCATGGCCTTGTCAAATAGTGAATTGCCGCATATCATGTAGGGAACCCCCTCTGTTGGCTCCAATGCCGCGGGCGGCCACACCGGCCTGCCGGTAGGCAGGGAGAGGGCCGCCCCTACGGGAATGGGGGGGTTGACAAATAAGTGGGATTCCATTACCTTAAACCAAAATGTTTGACAATATTCTTATCCCTCCTTCTTTCTCGCTCATTCGTAAAGGAAAGGTTTTTCTTCTTCTAAGAAACGATTATAAGGACGTCCTCCTTGAGCAGGGAATCGAAGACCCAAAAGCCTTCCTTCAAAAGTACCGTCAAACCTCAAAATATTTAGAGGGCAGAACCCTTCATGCTTCCATTCCCTTAGAGGAGGGCAAAAGGATCGTCATTCGTCGCTATCTGCACGGGGGGTTATTCGGCGCCTTGACCCGAGACCTTTATTTATTTGGATCGCGATCCTTTCAGGAGCTGACTTTGACCATGCAGATGAGAACCTGCGGTATCCCAACGATAGAGCCTATCGGAGCGATCCATCGGACCCTTTGGCCATTTCATCAGGCCTATCTCCTTTCACTTGAAATTCCAGAGGCTAAGCATCTCATTCAATATTTCCATGAGATCGAGGCTCAGCCCTCGCGTGAAAGAGTTCTCCGGAAGCGAAGCATTATCCGCTCCGCTGGACTGCTCGTTCGTCGACTTCACCAGGCTGGCTTCTTTCATGGGGATCTCCAACTCAAGAATATTTTGGTATCTGGGGAAGAACTCTTTCTGATCGATTTTGATCATTCCTATCAAAGGGATCGGCTGAGTCTTGACGAGAGGAAAAAGAACCTCCTCCGCCTTAACCGTTCGGTCGAGAAGTGGAAGAGGCTTGGATTGCCGATTACGAGAGCGGATCGCCTTCATTTCTTCTTAGCCTATGCGGAAGGGGATGAAGAGATGAAAAAGGCGATACAAAAGGCGCTGCGGACCTATTTTCTTCGCCGTCTTTTCTATCGATGGAGTTGGGCCGTCCAGAAGATGCTGAATAAATAGTTCGGGGTTCGGAGTCAGGAGTTCGGAGTAAGTGAGAACCCATCATCGATAGAATGCAGTATGCAGAAGGCAGGGGGGAGAAATCGGATTAAGAATTCCGCACTCCGCATTCCGTATTTGAGAGTCTCCGCGTCACCGTTTCACCCTATCTCCCTATCTATTTTTTCACATTCCGCAATCCGCACTCCGCGCTCCACAATTGGACAGAACCCTATGCGGACTTAAAGAATGCTCTTAAGGGTTCAACGAGCGCCCGGTGATGGCCAAAGAGGAAGTGATCGGCGCCTTCGATGATCGTTAAGGATTTCGGTTCGTCCAGCCAATCGAAATAGGTTTTCAATAGGGTCACCGGGCAGAAAAGATCTTGATCTCCAGCCAAGAGGAGTTTTTTCTTTTTGCTTCCCTTCAAGAAACCAAAATCGTAGAGCTCAAGAGGAGGGGCAATAACAACCATCCCTTTGACCCGGTCGTCCTGAGCGCCCACGGGGAGGGCTGCCCACGCCCCAAAAGAGTATCCCAAAAGGA